>CAZZYB010000140.1:0-8962 GCA_964658125.1 uncultured Acetobacteraceae bacterium
ATGCTCGCGTCCACGCTCCTCGTCACCTTCATCTACATCATCCCGCTCGCCGCAGTTTGGGCCGCAGGCATCCCCGCCGACCGCTTCACCACCGGCGCGTGGATCGACGCTGCCAAAATCCTCGCCGGCGGTTGGCTCGCCCTCGCCATCGTGCTCACCAACGCGCTCGACGGCCTCGGCTCCTTCAGCGCCCTCACCCTCACGCTTACGCGCTTGCCCTACGCCCTCGCGCTCGACGGCTACCTCCCCAAATTCCTCACCCCCACCAACAGCCGCGGAGTCCCCTGGGTCAGCGTCCTGCTCTGCGCCACCGCGTGGTCCTGCGCGCTGGGCCTCAACTTCGAGCGCCTCATCTCCATCGACCTTGTCCTCTACGGTGGCGCGCTGCTGCTCGAATTCCTCGCCCTCATCGTCCTGCGCATCCGCGAACCCAAACTCCCACGCCCCTTCCGCGTCCCCGGAGGCCTCCCCGGAGCCATCGCCGTAGGCATTGCCCCCGCCATCCTCATAGCCTTCGCCTGCTGGGCTGCCCGGGACGAGCGCGTCCTCGGCTTCCACGCGCTGCTCTTCGCCTCGACGGTCGCAGTGGCCGGTGCCCTCGTCTATTTCGCGGCTGTCCGCATCGGCCATTTCCCAACCAACAAACGAACCTCAGCCTCATAACACCGATCAGAGCCGCCCGTCGATGTCCCCACCCGAACGTCGCCTGGATCTCGCGACGTGGCCCTCCCCACGCGCGGTCGCGCGTGGCGCCCCAACGTTTCCTGAAGCCGCCGCCCCCGGCTCCTCAACAAAACAATTTGCGTGAATCCATTCCTTGAAATCCTCCTTGAACTTCACCGCATTGCGCGGCTCCCGGAACCACGCTCCATGCAGGCTCGATTCGTACCGCAGAATGCACTCCCAGGTCTTGCGAAGATTCTCATCCTGACCCGCAATCGCGAAGTCGTAAATCGACTCGATAAAGTTCCACGAGATAAACGCAAACGCGTCATACTGCAGAATCTGGTCCGCAGTTTTCGCCGCCAGATCAGGCTGGCACAGGTGCGGTTGGTCGACGACGAGCTTCTGAATCTCGAAGTAAGTCTGATCCAGCGTCGCGTAAAAGCGGTTGCGCTCATCCCGCCGAGCCAGCCCGATCGACCACGGAATCCCAGCCGCCAGCACAACCGTGCCAAACGCAATAAAGAAGTTCGCAACGGCCAGAATCTCCGCGTTCCACCGCGTCACAAAATGTATCGGATGCATGCCTGTACCTCGGATCAGATCAGCCGCGGCCGTTCCGGTAGATTCTCCAACATCGTATCAATCTGCGGATCGCTGCTCGATCGCCAATAAACATCCACGTAAATGTCTTGCAGCCAGCCCCGCAACTGTGCCTTCGAAATCTCCTCCGGAAGTCCCCGCCGATACACCAGGATGTTCATCGCGGGGGGTGTGCTGCTCGAAACCGCGGGCATGATGTATTCCAGCCCCTCAATTTCCCTGCACCCCAACTTCCGATAGAACCGCTTTCTCCGAACCCGGTCCTCATGATCGGCCGACGGCGCCGCCTCAGACTCAACCTCCGCCAGCAGGTATCGATCTCTGATCTCCTCCAGATCCACCACGCTTTTGAAAAGAGTATTACCCAGCCCCTGTCCGCGCATCTTTCCAGCAATCGCCATGTACTCGATCAGGCAGGCTTCCGTCCGTTCGAAACACACCGCAATCGCAAACCCCACGACCTTCCCCTCGAGCGTCAACACCAGAAAGATGTACCCCGGCTTCGCAATCATCACTGCCAGCTTCGCCGCAGGCTTGCGTTCGCTGCGCGGAAGCGCTTCCCGATAAATCGCCACAAGTTCATCGAAGCGCGGGTCGCTCGCCACCTTCACACGATCAACGATCAGCGCACCTGGCCTCAGCATCCCCATCGCAAGTCGCGGCTACTTCCTGGCCTTCGCCTTCTTGTCCAGAAACGCCTGTTGAGCCCGCGTAATCGTAGCCCGCGCGAAGTCCGCATTCCGCCATCCGCGAACCTCCACCCGCTTGCCTTCAAGGTCCTTGTAGATCGAGAAGAAGTGCGTAATCTCCTTCAGAATATGAGGATAAATATCCGAATACTCCGACACGTCGTTGTACCGCGGGTTCCCTTCCCCCACGCACAGAATCTTCTCATCCCCTTCGCCCTGGTCGATCATGTCCAGCGCTCCGATCGGTCGCACACTCTGGACACATCCCGGAAAGCTCGGCGTATCGACCAGCACCAGCACATCCAGCGGATCGCCATCATCGCCCAGCGTGCTCGGAATGAACCCATAATCGCCCGGGTAATGCACCGGCGAGTACAAATTCCGGTCCAGCCGGAACACATGCAGTTCCTTGTCGTATTCATACTTCGTAATCCCGTCGAGCGGAATCTCCACCACGGCGTTTACCAGCTCAGGAGCATTCTTGCCCACCGGCAATTCAAGATAATTCGGCATATCGTTTCACTTCTCTTCTTGGCGAGCACAAAATCTGCTGTCAACGTATTCAGCCCCAGCCGGCGTTCAGATACTCTTGACTCAACAAGTCTACAAGCACCCAGGCGTCGGGCCCTCGCAATCGATCCAAACTTCGTCTTCGTACAACCAACGTTGCACTCTGATTCTATTGAAGTATCGCCAAACCGCCTTTTAGCACGGCATTCTATAAAGGGATCAGGACGATCCAAGCCAACCCGTATGTTGTTTGCCGGGCCCCGGAAGTTTCCCTGTCTGATACCGCACCCAGCGGGTGAACCTCTTCTAACCGAATCGGCGTCTGAAATCCGAAGAATGTCGATTGGAGACACAATGCCAGCACCTATCTACCGCAGTCAGTTTCCCGTTACCCTGCTCCTTCTGCTTCTTCTCGCTGCTTTCGTTCAGATTCCAGCAGCACGGGCCCAGAGCCTTCCCGGCGCCAATAAGAAAGCGGACATCGCCGTTTTCGGCGGCCTCGACCACTCTAATCCCGACTTCGGAGCACAGCGCAACAGCGGCATCGTCCTCGGCGGAGACTACACACGCTACTTCGGCTGGCGCATCGCTCCCTCATTTGAAGTTCGCGTCAACCGCACTACGGGCTTTGAAATGGATCAGGAAGCCTTTTTCGGCGGCCTGCGCGTCAAGACCGACATCCGCCGCTTCCACCCCTATGCAAACTTTCTTGTCGGCGGCACAAAAATCACCTTCCACTTCCCACCCAACCCGCACTACCTCACCGATACCGCAACCGCTTTCTCCTTCGGCGGTGGCCTGGACTTTGACGTCTACCGAAACTTCCAGCTCAAAGTCGACTACCAGGAGCAGATGGAAAACTTCGGCGGCAACGGCACCCAGCCCAACAACGCCGACTTCACCCTCTCGCCCACCCATTTCGCCGTCGGCGTCGTCTACCGCATTCCATTCCACGATCACAAGAGGCAGAGTTACAAGTCGTCCGGCAAGTCCGACTAACCCACCAGCAGCACAACCTCGCGATGCTACCCTCAAATGCGGGAGCATCAACGCTTGAACCACGCTTCAAACCCCACCACTCTCGCTGATTCCGCACCCGGATCCAGCCGTTTCGTCCGCGCCTGCCTGCGCCAGCCGGTAGACCGTACCCCCGTCTGGTTCCTCCGCCAGGCGGGCCGCTACATGCCCGAGTACATGGCCGTCCGCCGCCACCACTCGCTCCTCGACATCTGCCGCACCCCCGAAATCGCCGCCGAAGTCACCATCACGGCCGCGGAGCGCCTCGGCGTAGACGCCGCCATCATCTTCGCCGACCTGCTCCTCCCCCTCACCCCCATGGGCCTCGACTTCGACTTCATTGCCGGCGAAGGCCCTGTCGTCAAGACACCTCTCCGCACCCTCGAGCAGGTCCAGGCCCTCCGCACCGACCGCGCCGAAGACCTCACCTACGTAGCCCGCGCCATAGAAAAAGTAGCCGCCCACTTCGCCCCACCCCGCGCCGACGGAGACCAGCTAGGCATCATCGGTTTCTGCGGAGCCCCCTTCACCCTCGCCTCCTACATGATCGAGGGCGGCAGCTCCCGCAACTACATCCACGCCAAGCGACTGATGTACGCCAGCGGCATGCCTTTGCCCTCCTCGACCCCCGCGCAGAATCGTCATCCTGAGCGCAAGGCAGTGGAACCGAAGGACCTGCCACCCAGCCCGCAGCTGCACCCCAGCTCGCCCCTTTCAACCACAACCACCCCTGGCCCCTGGCCCCTGGGCCCTGCACCCTCATCCGCCGCCTGGCCCTTGCTGATGGAAAAGCTCGTCACCATCCTCACCGCCTTCGCCCAGCAGCAAGTAGACGCCGGTGCCGACGTCATCCAGGTCTTCGACTCCTGGGCCGGCGCTCTCTCCGTCCAGGACTACCGCGACTACTGCCTCGCCCCCACCACCGAACTCATCCGCCGCATCCGCGCCCTGGGCGTACCCGTCATCTACTTCGGAGTAGACACCGCCTCGCTCCTCCCCACCTTCCGCGAAACCGAAGCCGACGTCATCGGCCTCGACTGGCGCATCCCGCTCGACGAAGGCTGGCGCGCCGTCGGCGCTGGCACCGCAGTCCAGGGCAACCTCGATCCCATCTCCCTCTTCGCGCCCGAAGACGTCCTCGAAGCCCGCGTAAAAGAAATCCTCCAAGCCGCCGCGGGCCGCCCCGGCCACATCTTCAACCTGGGCCACGGCATAGTCCCCGAAACCCCCGTCCAAGCCGTCATCAACGTAGCCAACTGGGTCAAACAGCACGGATCGTCCAGTGTGGGTGTCATGTGAAAGGTCCGTGGATCGATAGCTCTGCCGTGGTCCTCGGCGGCATTGCTGGCGCGGCCCTCGGCAACAAAATCCCGGAGCGTCTCCGCGTCGCGCTTCCCATGACGTTTGGCCTGTGCTCCATGGGTCTGGGGATCGCCTTGATCGCCGGGGTAAAACACCTCGCCGCGGTCGTCCTCGCCCTCATCCTCGGAGCCCTCATCGGCGAACTCATCTATCTCGAAAAAGGCATTGGCAAAGCCAGCGAAAGAATGAGATCCGTTGTCGACCGTTTTCTGCCCAGCTCACCCGATTCCGGTGAGTCAAGCGCCGCCTATCTTCAGACATTCGTCGCGGTCCTCGTACTCTTCTGCGCCAGCGGCACCGGCATCTTCGGTTCCATGAAAGAAGGCATGACCGGCGACTCCTCTATCCTTATCGCCAAAGCCCTGCTCGACTTCTTCACGGCCGCCATATTCGCCACGCAGCTTGGCTACGCCGTGGCCGCAATCGCTGTGCCGCAGCTCCTCATCCAGGCCGCGCTGGTCTATGGTGCAGTCTTCATTCTTCCTCTCACTAACGCCACATTGATCGCCGACTTCTCGGCGGTAGGCGGCCTCATCATGCTGGCGACCGGTTTGCGCATCTGCAAAATCCGCGACTTCGCCGTCGCCAATATGCTCCCAGCACTGGTTCTCGCGATGCCTCTTTCGGCACTCTGGACCAGGCTCTTCCACCTTTGATAGCTCTCGGTCGATCATCCGCTAAAAATAAATCCGAGCAATCTCCACCATCACCCGTCTGTCCCTATAGAAGGTCCATGTGACAGAGGAATTCAGCTTGGCATTGCCGGTGACGCACACCACCACTTCGGAAATCGATCTGGCGGCTCTGGTCGACACGTACTCGGCAATCCTCTTCCGAGTAGCCCACGCCATCCTCCGCAACCGCGCCGAAGCCGAAGACGTAGTCCAGGACGTCTTCGTCCGAGTTCTTGAGTTTCAGGGGAAAGCTCATCGCCGCGACCTGCCCGCTATCCGCGACATGCGTGTATGGCTCATCCGCATCGCCTGGAACCGCGCTCTCGACCGTCGCCAGCGCATCCGCCCCGACCAGATGGACGACCTCTTCGCCGCCTCTCTCGTCGACCCCAACACACCGGCCGACCAGGCCCTCAGCGAAGCCGAACGCATGAAGCTCATCTTGCGCGAACTCGATCGCCTACCCAAAAAAGAGCGTCAAGTGCTGCTCCTCTCCGCACTCGACGAGCTGGGAACCGCCGAAATGGCCGCTCTCATCGGCAAATCTGAATCAGCAGTCCGCGCCCTCTTATTCCGAGCCCGAACCCGCCTCCGCGAACGCCTCGACAAAGGAGCCCAAGCATGAACACCCACTCCGAGAACGACATCAACAAGGTCCTCACCGCTCTCCGCGACACCCAACCCTCCGCAGGCCTCGAGCAGCGCATCCTCCGCGGCATCCAACACCGCGCCCCCGCTCGCACGCCCCTCTTCATGCGCTGGCAGCTAATCGCCGCCGTCCCCACAGCCGCGCTCGCCCTGTTCCTCGCCACCCACTTCCTCGCGTCGAATACTTCACTCCCCGTCGCACCTGCGGCCGCATCCGCACCCACCACTAAAGCGGGTGGCCCATCCACCGCGGCGGGTGGCCCATCCTTTGCGCACTTTACAAAGGCCGGGGTCCCTAGCGAGCGGTCTCTGCTCGCTGGGGTGGAGCGTGGGGTATCGAGCAACGCTCGACCGCTCTCCTCCACACCCCCCACAAACGTGTCATCTCGACCGGAGGCCGCGCACTTTGAGGCCGCAGTGGAGAGACCTGCTGCTTCGCCCATCGGGCCACAACTCTCCGCCGCCGACCGCCAGGCCCTCGAAGACACCAACGCCCCCAGCCAGCCCCCACCCCCTCTCCCCCTCTCCCCCGACGAGCGCATCCTCCTCGCCGCCGCCCAGCGCGGCAGATCTGTAGAAGTCGCGCAGCTTGATTTCACCTCGGAAGACCCGCTCCGAGCCGCCGCTATATCCAGAGAGGACGCCGCCGTTAGAAGCGTGGTGCAGGGCTTCCTCAAACAGCTAGCCGCTGCCGAAGCCCTCAATCCCACCCCGCCCGCAGCCGAAGCGAGCGACCCCCATCCTCCTGCGGATTCCCTCACACCCGAAACGAAATCCGCACCCGACCTTCAATAGCCAGACACACACCAACGGAGCCTGACACCATGAAAACTTTCCCCCGCCTGCGCGTTCTCCCCGCCGCGCTTCTTGCCCTCTCCCTGACCGCCGTCTCGCCATCGCTCTTCGCTCAAGACAAGCCCGCTGACGCCCCTGCCGCAGATCACAAAGCCTACAGGTCCTTCGACCCCGCCATCACCGACTGCCGCAAACAGCCCAACCGCACCCAGCAAGTCGACTGCACCCAGGCGCACCTCCAGACGCGCACCATTTTTCTCACCAACGTCACCTCGCAGAGCGACGCCAACGAGATCCTCGTTGCCACCCGCAACATATTTGATCCGTCGATCAAGATTTACCTCGTTGCGTCCCACAATGCGATCACCGTCAGCAGCTATCCTGAAGAGATCGACCGCATCGAGGCTTTCGTCAAGACTCTCGACCTCCCGCGCAAAAGCTTTCGCCTCACCTACACCCTCACCGACTTCGACGGTGACAAGCGCGTCGGCACCCAGCACTACAGCATCGTCCTTGTAACCGGTCAGCGCGCCACATTCAAACAGGGCAGCAAAATCCCCGTCGCCACGGGCTCCTACAACAACGGCACCAACGCCACCGCGCCCGCAGGAGCGCAGACTCAGTTCACCTACCTGGACGTCGGCATGAACTTCGATTCCACGCTCGACCAGGTCGGCGGAGGCGCCATTCTGCGCGCCAAGGTCGAGCAGTCCAGCGTCGCCCCCGAGCCAGCCAACATTGCCGGCGTCGCCGAACCCATCATCCGCCAATCCGTCTTCGAGGGCTACTCTGTCCTGACCCCCGGCAAGCCCGCCACGCTCGGCTCGGTCGACATCGTAGGCTCCACCCACCGCCTCGACATAACCGTCCTGATGGAACCGACCAATTGATTCCGCTATTGACAGGCGCACTATAATAAAGACAGAAGGCCCGGCTAACCGCCGGGCCTCATCACTTAACCTTATGTCACCTCAAGTCCAGACTAGTCCAGACTTAAGTCCTCTGAAAACGATACTTTGGACCAAAAATGGGGGAGGGGGGGTACCATAGATAAACAGATGTCCGACACCAGCAAAGCCATCCTCCTCCTAGCCCACGGCACCCCAAACGTCCTCGGCGAAATGGCCGAATACCTCGACAAGGTCACCGGGGGCCGCCCCATGCCGACGACCGTAGTCGAAGAGCTCCAGCACCGCTACGCCGAAATCGGCCTCGCCAACGAGCCTCTCCCCGAAGGCCCGCCGCTCACCCGCTGGACCCTCCGCCAGGCCGAACTCCTCGCCGAAAAAACCGGCCGCAAAGTCTACGTAGGCATGCGCAACTGGCACCCCTTCATCGCCGAGACGGTCGCCCAAATGGAGTCCGACGGCGTCACCCACGCCCAGGTCCTCTGCCTCGCCCCGCAAAACTCCCGCACCTCCACCGGCCTGTATCGACGAGCCTTCACCACCGCACTAAACAACGCCTTTCCCTACGACTTCATCGCCGGATGGTCGCACCAGCCGCTCCTCGCTCTAGCCTTCGCCGAGCAGCTATGGCCTGTCTGGGCCGAAGCCTGCGCCATCACCAGCGCCCGCGTCCCCATCCTCTTCACCGCCCACAGCGTCCCCTGCCGAACCATCCGCGCCACCACCTCCGAACAGGCCGCCGAAGGCAGCGGCGCCCGCCCTGGAGCTCCAGTCCCCGCCGAAGGCCTTCAAAACTACGGCACCGCCGAAGCCGGCGACCCTTACCCGATCGAGTGCAAGCAAACCGCCGCCGCGGTAGCCCACCTCCTCGCCCTCGTAGGCCTCACGGAGCACGACTGGTTCTTCGCCTTCCAATCGCAAGGCATCGCCGGCGCCCCCTGGATCGGCCCCGCAGTAGAAGACACTCTCAAAGCCCTCGCCGCCGAAGGCCACAAAGCAGTCGTCATGCAGCCCATAGGCTTCCTCTGCGACCACGTAGAAATCCTCTACGACATCGACATCAATTTCCGCGAATTTGCTGCCGAATTAGGCA
>CAZZYB010000141.1:0-2462 GCA_964658125.1 uncultured Acetobacteraceae bacterium
CCGTGCCGCCGCGGAATCCGCCGGAACCCAGGGCCTGCTCCTGACCCACCCCGCCGACGTCCGGTACCTGAGCGGTTTCACCGGCTCCAACGGAGCCATCGCCATCGCCGGCGGCCGCTCCGCCCTCTTCACCGACGGCCGCTACACCACCCAGGCCCGCGCCGAAGCCAAAGGCCTCCGCGTCGTCATCTCGAAGAAAAACGCCGCCGTCGCCGCAGCGGAATGGCTGGCCGAACGCGGCATTACCCGCAGCGCTTTCGACGCCACCCAGACGACCGTCTCCGCGCTCGCCCGCCTGAAATCCGCCGTACCTGCCAAAATCCGCCGCAGCTTCTTCGCCCCCACCGACGCCCTGATCGCCCGGCTCCGCGAAATCAAAGACGCCGACGAAATCACCCGCATGCGCCGCGCCGCCAAAGTCGGCTGCACGCTCTTCGACGTCGCCCTCAAGCACCTAGCCCCCGGCGTCCGCGAAACCGAAATCGCCGCCCAGCTGGAGCTAGCCGCCCGCCGCGCCGGTGCCGACGGCATGAGCTTCGAAACCATCGTCGCCTCCGGCAAGCGTTCCGCCCTCCCCCACGGCCGAGCCTCCACCGCCAAACTCCCCGCCCGCGGCTTCTGCACCCTCGACTTCGGCGTCCTCCTCGACGGTTACTGCTCCGACATGACCCGCACCGTGCATCTCGGAAAACCGACTCAACGCGAGTCGGACGTGTATCATCTGGTGCTTGACGCGCAAGTTGCTGCAGTCCAGGCCGTGAAGCCCGGCGCAACCTGCGCAGAGATCGACGAAGCCGCACGCAGTGTGCTCAAACGCGCTCGGCTTCACAAATTCTTTACCCACTCGACAGGCCACGGCGTCGGGTTGGAGATTCACGAAGGTCCGCGATTGGCTGCAAAGCAAACCCAGGTGCTGGAGCAGGGAATGGTCATTACAATCGAGCCCGGAGTTTATATTCCGGGAGAGTTCGGTATCCGCATCGAAGACATGGTGCTGGTCACGGCAACCGGTGGAGAAGTGCTCACAGCCGCAAGCCCCAAGACCTTGATCCAAATATAAGCAGCAACAAAGAAACAAGGAGCAAGACGCGATGGATGGGAAAGAATTGAACGAGCTCCGCGAGCTGGTGGAGTTTCTAAAGGCGAATCAGATCGCCGAGTTCGACATGGAGCGCAGCGACCTCAAGGTCCGCATCAAGTTCGCCGGCGAAACCCCTGCAGCCAGCGGAGTCGATATGAGCCAACTCGCGCGCCTGCTCCAGAATCAGCAGCCCGCTGCACCAGCAACTCCCGCCGCAGCCGCGCCCCAAGCCGTCGCCGCCGCACCGCCCGCAGCCGACCCCGACGCCGGCCTCAGCATCGTAAAATCACCCATCGTCGGCACCTTCTACGACGCCCCATCCCCCGGCTCCGAACCCTTCGTCAAGGTCGGCGACAAGGTCGAAGTCGGCACCGTCCTCTGCATCGTCGAAGCCATGAAGCTCATGAACGAAATCGAAAGCGACGCCGCCGGTGAAGTCGTCCGCATCCTGCCCGCAGTCGGCCAGCCCGTCGAATACGGCCAGCCCCTGTTCGCCATCAAACCCCGCTAGCCAGAGGCCAGAACGTACATGATTCGCAAGGTACTAATCGCCAATCGCGGAGAAATCGCCCTGCGCGTCATCAGCGCATGCAACGAGATGGGCATCCGCACCGTCGCCGTCTACTCCGAGGCCGACCGCAACAGCCTCCACGTCAAGTTCGCCGACGAAGCCATCTGCATCGGCCCCCCAAAGTCCGCCGACAGCTACCTCAACGTTCCGGCCGTCATCTCCGCAGCCGAGATCGCCGGTGCCGACGCCATCCACCCCGGCTACGGCCTGTTGAGCGAGAATGCCAACTTCGCCGAAGTATGCCGCGCCTCCAACATCAAATTCATCGGCCCCCCGCCCGAAGTCACGCGCATGATGGGCGAAAAATCCACCGCCCGCCAGACCATGAAGAAGGCCAAAGTCCCCATCCTCCCCGGCTCCGACGGCGTCATGGCCTCCGAAGGCGAAGCCCTCGAGTGGGCGCAGACCGTAGGCTACCCGGTCATCCTCAAAGCCGTAGCCGGCGGCGGCGGTCGCGGCATGCGCATCGTCCGCAGCAAGGACGAGCTCCCCGGAATGTTCCAGGCCGCCTCCACCGAAGCCCTCAACGCCTTCTCCAACGGCGACCTCTACATGGAGAAGTTCATCGAGCGCCCCCGCCACATCGAGTTCCAGGTCCTGGCCGACGAGCACGGCAACGTCATGTCCCTCGGCGAGCGCGAGTGCTCCATCCAGCGCCGCCACCAGAAGCTCATCGAAGAAGCCCCCAGCCTCCAGATCACGCAAAAGCAGCGCGACGAAATGGCCAAAATCCTCAAGCGCTCGCTCAAAGACATCGGCTACTGGAACGCCGGCACCATCGAATTCCTCATGGACGAGGACGGCCAGATC
>CAZZYB010000141.1:2472-8957 GCA_964658125.1 uncultured Acetobacteraceae bacterium
ATCTACTTCATCGAAATGAACACCCGCATCCAGGTCGAGCACTGCGTTACCGAGATGGTCACCGGCGTCGACTTGGTCAAAGCCCAGCTCCGCATAGCCTCAGGCGAAAAGCTCGACGCCATCGTGCCCGAAGTCCCAAAGATCAATGGCCACGCCATCGAGTGCCGCATCAACGCCGAACACCCCGAAAAATTCACCCCGTCACCCGGCAAGATCACCGTCTACAACGTCCCGGGCGGTAACGGCGTCCGCGTAGACACCGCCCAGTACGCTGAAGGAGTAGTCCCCCAGTACTACGACTCACTCATCGCCAAACTCATCTGCCACGGCAAAGACCGCGAAGAAGCCATGAACAAAATGCAGCGCGCCCTCTCGCAATTCGTAGTGCAGGGAATCCACACCACCATCCCCCTGCACCAGAAAATCTTCGCCGACGAAGAATTCCGTTCCGGCCACTTCGACACCAAGTTCATGGAACGCTTCCTGGACCGCCAGAAAGAATTCAAGAAGCCCGCATAACAGCTCTTATTTTCTTGTTTGTCATTCCCGAAGGGAATCTGCGTTTGCACTAGCGTCTGCTAGGCATCAAAACGCTTCTGCAGCCAATACTGCGACACGCCCCTCGGATGGTCCTTCAACTCCCCAAACACCGCATACCCAAGCTTCTGATAAAACCCCAGCGCCTGAAATGCAAACGTATCAAGCCACCCCCCGGTACAGCCGCGACCGCGAGCAACCTCCTCAGCCTGCCGCATAAGCTCAGTTCCTACGCGAGACCCACGCAGCTCTTCCGGCACAAACAGCAATTCCACGAATAACCATTCGTAGGCCGAGCGACCCCACAAGCCGCCGATCGTTGAGCCGCGCTCGTCCTTCAACAGCAATCCAAGCAGCCGGAACTCCGGATCAGGCGCATTCTGACGGTTGTACTCACTGAGGCGCTGAACGATCGCTTCGCGCCCGTCCGGAACGTCTTCTTCAACCATCATCACCGTCGGGCGCATAAGCTAAGAATAGCCTCAGAAGGGGATCGCGATGCAGAAACTCTACGCCATCATCGACCGCGCCACCCTCGACGCCCGCAGCATCCCCGTCGGCCATTTCGCCCACGACCTCCACGCCGCCGGAGTCACCCTCCTCCAATACCGCGACAAACACTCAGCCCCCCAAGCCATCCTCCGAGCCGCCGCCGAAATCTCCGCCATCTTCGCCGGCACAAACGCCACCCTCATCCTCAACGACCGCGCCGACCTCACCCTCCTCGCCAACTGGACCGGCGTCCACGTAGGCCAGACCGACCTCTCCCCCCAGGACACCCGCCGAGTCCTCGGCCCCAACCGCATCATCGGCATCTCCACCCACACCGACGCACAAGTCATAGCCGCGAACGAAACCACCGCGGACTACATTGCAGTAGGCCCCATCTTCGCCACGTCCTCCAAGGTCAACGCGGAACCCACCATCGGCCTCGAAGCCATCCGCCGAGCCCGCGCCCTAACCCGAAAACCCATCGTAGCCATTGGAGGCATCACCCGCGAAAACGCCCGCAGCGTCATCGAAGCCGGAGCCGACACCATCGCCGTAATAGGCGCCTTCTTCACCCCCAACGAGACCCCCGCCAAAGTCGCAAGAGACTTTCTCGACATTTTGCGATAGGGTTTTCAGAACGTGACTCCACCAGAAACAGCAACCCCCGCACCGGGCGAAACTTCGACTGCGCCCGGCTTCGTGCAAGGGATGGGACTATTCAGCGCCACCGCCATCGTCATGGGCTCCATGATCGGCTCCGGCATCTTCATCGTCTCGGCCGACATGAGCCGCACCCTCGGCTCGCCCGCGCTCCTCACCGGAGCCTGGCTCGTCACCGCCGCCATGACCATCATCGGAGCCCTAAGCTACGGCGAACTCGCCGCCATGATGCCCAAAGCCGGCGGCCAGTACGTCTACCTCCGCGAGTCCCTCGGCCCGCTCTGGGGCTTCCTCTATGGCTGGACCCTCTTCCTCGTCATCCAGACCGGCACCATCGCCGCCGTCGGCGTAGCCTTCGGAAAATTCCTCGGCGTCTTCATCCCCAGCGTCAGCCAGACCCACTGGATCTGGCACATCGGCCACGTCCCACCCATCCCCGTCGGCCCCATGGTTCTCGGCAACATGGACATCGGCCTCAACACCGCCAACCTCAGCGCCATCCTCATCATCACGCTCCTGACCTTCTCCAACACCCTCGGCGTCAAGCTGGGCGCCGCCGTCCAGAACCTCTTCACCTCCGCGAAAGTCCTCGCACTCTTCGGCGTTGTCATGGTCGGCCTCATCGCAAAGAACGCCTCCGCCATCGCCGCCAACTTCGGCGCGGGCTGGACCAACTTCTGGGCCGGAGCCGGCTGGTCCACCGTCCACCCCGTCCAGGTCGGAGTAGGCGGCCCCACCGTCCTCGTCGGAGCCCTCACCGTCATCGCCGTAGTCCAGGTAGGCTCGCTCTTCTCCTCCGACGCCTGGAACAACGTCACCTTCACCGCGGGAGAAATCCGCAACCCCCGCCGCAACCTCCCGCTATCACTAGCCCTCGGGACCGGTGTAGTCCTTCTCCTCTACGTCCTCTGCAACCTCGTCTACCTCAGCGTTCTCCCCATGTCCGGAGTAGCCGACGCCCCCACCCTCACCGGCCGCGGCATCATGTTCGCCACCCAGGACCGCGTCGCCACTGCCGTCATGGAAGCCGCCTTCGGTAACATCGGCGCCAAGCTCATGGCCGCCGCCATCCTCATCTCCACCTTCGGCTGCGTCAACGGCATGCTCCTCGCCGGAGCCCGCGTCTACTACGCCATGAGCCGCGACGGCCTCTTCTTCAAATCCGTAGGCAAACTCAGCCCCAAAACCAACACCCCCGTAAACTCCCTCTGGGTTCAGTGGGCCTGGACGTGCCTCCTCTGCCTCAGCGGCAGCTACGGCCAGCTACTCGACTACGTGATCTTCGCCGTCCTGATCTTCTACGTCCTCACGATCGTCGGCCTCTTCGTCCTCCGCCGCACCCGCCCCGACGCCCCCAGACCCTACCGCGCGTTCGGCTACCCATTCCTGCCTGCCCTCTACATCGTCATGGCACTATGGATTTGTGGTGTACTGTTGCGATACAAACCTCAGTACACATGGCCAGGACTAATCCTCGTCTTACTAGGTGTACCGGTATATTTTTTCTGGATGCGGCGCGGCACTCCGGAAGCCTCACAAGCGTAGTCAATCTGGGACCCTTTAGGAGAAAGAAACAGGATGGTAAATCTTTTGAAGACGAAGTCGCTCGATACCATCATGGGCGAAGCCTCTGAGACCGGCGAACACACCCTCAAGCGTTCTCTCGGCCCCGGCAGCCTCATCGCTCTTGGCATCGGCGCCATCATCGGCACCGGCATCTTCGTCTTGACCGGACCAGCCGCCGCCCGCTACGCCGGCCCCGGCGTCGTCTACTCGTTCATTCTCGCAGCAGTCGGTTGCGTCTTCGCCGGCCTCTGCTACGCGGAATTCTCCGCAATGATCCCCGTGGCAGGATCCGCCTACACCTACGGTTACGCCACACTCGGCGAAATCTTTGCCTGGATCATCGGCTGGGACCTCGTCCTTGAATACGCCTTCGGCGCCGCCACAGTCTGCTCCGGCTGGAGCGGCTACGTCCTCTCGCTCGGTCAGGACTTCGGACTCCGGCTTCCACCAGAACTCGCGGGCACACCCGGCTCAACCTTCGTCCTCTGGAACGGCCATTGGGAGTTCCTCGGCCGCGTCTCCGCCAAACTCGCGCAAGCCGGCATCAATCCCGCCAGCCTGCCGCAGCGCCATGGCGTTTTCAACCTCATCGCCTTCCTCGGCATCCTTATGGTGACAACCATCCTGGTCATAGGCGTCAAGGAATCCGCCAGCTTCAACAGCTTCATCGTCGTCGTCAAGCTCGTAGTCCTGCTCATCTTCCTCTACCTCGGCACCATCACGCTCTTCCACCACCCAGAGCTTCCCAAAATCAACCTGCACCCCTTCCTCCCGGAAAACACCGGAGCCTTCGGCTCCTTCGGCTGGTCGGGAGTACTTCGAGGCGCAGGCGTCATCTTCTTCGCCTACATCGGCTTCGACGCCGTCTCAACCGCCGCCCAGGAAGCCAAGAACCCCAAGCGAGACATGCCGCTCGGCATCCTCGGCTCACTCGTCGTTTGCACCATCCTCTACATCCTCGTAGCGCTGGTGCTCACGGCCCTCATCAACTACAAGTACCTCAACGTCCCCGACTCCCTCGCCGTCGGCATCGAAGCCACCGGAGTCAAGTGGGGAAGCCTTCTCGTCAAGATCGGCGCTCTCGGCGGCCTTACCAGCACCATGATCGTCATGCTCCTTGGTCAAAGCCGCGTCTTCTACTCCATGTCCAAGGACGGCCTGCTGCCGAAGTTCTTCTCCAACGTCCACCCCAAGTTCCGCACACCCTGGATCTCCTCGATCACCGTCGGCCTCGTAGTGGCAGTCTTCGCTTCGACCATCCCGCTCGACGCCCTCGGCGAAATGACCAGCATCGGCACATTGCTCGCCTTCATCATCGTCTGCGCGGGCGTGATGGTTCTCCGCAAACGCAACCCCGAGCTTCCACGCCCGTTCCGCGCACCCCTCATGCCACTTACAGGAATCCTCGGAATCCTCATCTCACTCGGTCTCATGCTCGGCCTTCCCCTGGTCACCTGGATTCGGCTCTTCGTCTGGCTTGCCGCCGGTCTCTTCATCTATTTCTTCTACGGAGCCTCGCACAGCCGAGTACAAAAGGGTCTCCCTCCGGTTCCATCCGAATAGCCATCTCGGCACAAACAGGAAGGCCCGGCATCCCAGCCGGGCCTTCCCATTCCGCTTCACAACTTTCCTACCGCGAGTCGTGAATACTAACCGCCCGATGACTCGGCCCATCGCTCGCCACCGACCCATCGCGAATCGAAATAATCCGGTGCGCAAACTCCGCAATATCCGGCTCATGCGTCACCAGGATGATCGTATTGCCCTTGGCATGCAGATCGTCGAACAACGCCATGATCTCGACCGAAGTCTTCGAATCCAGATTACCCGTTGGCTCATCCGCCAGAATGATACTCGGCCGATTCACCAGTGCCCGCGCAATGGCCACACGCTGTCTCTGCCCACCCGATAGCTCATTCGGCTTATGCATCATGCGTTCGCCCAGGTTCACCTGGTTCAGCACTTCCTTGGCCCGTTCAATCCGCTCATTGGCCGGCGTGCCGTTATAGATCAGCGGCAGCTCCACATTATGCAGGGAAGTAGCCCGCGCCAGCAGGTTGAACGTCTGAAATACAAACCCGATTTCCTTATTCCGAATCCGAGCCAGTTCATCATCGTTCAGTTCCGAAACATCGTGCCCGTTCAGCCAATACTTGCCCTGCGACGGCGAATCCAGGCACCCCAGCAAATTCATCAGGGTCGATTTACCCGACCCTGACGGCCCCATGATCGCCACATACTCGTTGTGCTTGATCCGTATGTCGACGCCCCGCAGAGCATTCACCTGCTGGTCGCCCATCTCGTACGTCTTCCACAAATTGTTGGTGACGATCACGTCGCCAGCATTGGGTCCGCCGGCAGTCGCGCTAACCGGTGCGGGAGTGGCAGTTGCCGCCATGAAATGCTCCTTCAAAAAATCTGTTCAGCTCACAGCCAGGGTTAAGACTTGTCGTCAGGCGTCGTATCCACGGAGTTATCGATCTTCACAGCCGTCCCGGCCTTCAGCGTCCGAAGCACCTTGTAACGGCCCGTCACGATCTCATCACCATCCGTCAACCCTGAAACCACCTCAATATCGGTAGCGCCGGTAATGCCCGTCGTTACCGGAACGAACTTCACCCGCTGTGTCCCATTCACCTTCTGCAGCTTGTAAACACCCTGCACAAGCACGGGCTTTACTTTCGATCCCGTCGTTTTGGTCGCAGTCGTAGACATCTTGCCATTCGCCTTGAACAGATCATCCTCAGCCGCCAGTTCACGCTGCACCAGCGACTGAATCGGGATAATCAGTGCATCGGCCTTATGAGCGGTCGTAATCTTCGCCGTAGTCGAAAGCCCGGGCCGCAGCTCGTCAGTAGCCTGATCCAGCGTAACCACAACCTTGAAGTCCTTCGCCTCTTCCGTTCCCGTCGTCGACTGCGAAGTAGCCACACCGGTAGTCCGCAGCAGCGCCTGGTCGCCTACCTCGGTCACATGTCCCTTGAACACCCGTCCCGGCAGGGCATCGACAGACACATCCACCGGCTGGTTCATCTTCACAAAAACAATATCCGTCTCGTCGACCTTCACCTCAGCCGTCACAACCGACATATCCGCCAGGGTCATCAAGGTTGATCCCTGCGCGTTCTGAATGCCGACCACCATCGTCTCGCCTTCGCGCACCGGAACGTTCGTCACCAGCGCGTCAAACGGCGCCCGGCTGATCGTCTTATCGAGCGCATCAAAATTCG
>CAZZYB010000142.1:0-8950 GCA_964658125.1 uncultured Acetobacteraceae bacterium
TGCGAATGCTGTCGAAAGGCATAACTAGATTATAGATTCGCTGGGGTCCGCAAGGATTCAATCGCGATAGGGAGGGCCTGTGGTTGCAGGTGGCGCAGATTGCCTTCGGGAATGACGACAAGAAAGTTTGCGGTCGCGCGTAGAGTAGAGGCGTGGACCCTGGCGACTCAAAGCTGATCCTGATTACGCTGCTGGTGGAGCTGGGCGTCGCGGCTGCGGTGGCCAGTTCGCTGGCGCGCGGTGTGACGTTCAAGCGGCTGCTGCTGGAGCACCATCGCAGCCGCCGCGACTCGCTGAAGCTGCTGGCGATGGTGTGCGTTCCGTTGATGCTGGGCGTGTGGATCAGGGTACGTGTGCCGAACTTTCTGGCGGCAGACCTTTCGTTTGAAGCGACGATTTTGCTGGCGCTGGTGATGGGGCCCGCAGCTGCCGCGGTGGGCGCGGTTGCGCTGGCAATTCCCGCGGTGCTGCATCACGAATACCTGGCGCTTCCTACGAACTTGTTGGTGGCGGTAATCTTCAGCGCAGCGGGACGCTTTCTGCGTCCGGATGAGATCTGGACATTCTCGCCGCTCATAGATTTGAGCGTGTATCGCTGGGTGCGGGGCAAGGTGAAGTATCCGCATCTCGACAACCAGATGCTGCTGCTGGGCCTGATTATGGCGGTGCAGTTTGGCAGCAGCATGTTGTCGCGGTTCCGTCCGAAATATTTTTTCGAACTATACTCGCGGTCGTGGATGGTGGAGTTGGCCATCTGTGCGTGCGCGCCGGTTGTGGTGGGGATTCCGCTCAAGATATGGAATGCAATTCGCCTGGACCGCAAGCTGGAGGAGCAGACGCGGCTGTTGATGGAAGCTCGTTTTGACGCGCTGCAGCGGCAGATCAATCCGCATTTTTTGTTCAACACGCTGAACTCGATTGCGTCGCTGATCCGGTCGCGGCCGGACCTCGCGCGCGAGATGATTGTGAAGCTGGCAAACATTGTGCGTGTGCTGTTGAAGGACCGCGAGGCGTTTGTGCCGTTCTCTGAAGAACTGGCGTTTACGGATGACTACCTCGATATCGAGGTGGTGCGCTTTGGCGAAAAGCTGCGGGTGGTGAAGGAGATCGACGAGGATACGCTGGACGTTGTTGTGCCTAGTATGCTGCTGCAGCCGTTGATCGAAAACAGCATCAAGCATGGGCTGGAGCCACGGATTTCCGGTGGAACGGTGACGCTGCGCAGCCGGTTGGAGGGCGATCGGTTGATCGTTGAAGTGGAGGACGATGGGGTGGGTATGGAGCCGGGGCGGACCGCGGTGCCGGCGGCTGGCGGACTGGTGCGCGAGAGCTCGGGGATCGGGATGAAGAACGTGCGCGAGAGGATGGAAGTGCTGTACGGCGACGGCGCGCTGGTGGAGGTGGTGAGCCGGCCGGGGCGCGGGACAAAGGTTCGTCTGGTGATGCCACAGGTGGCTGACCTGGTGTGGGACCGTCCGGTAATCGTGAACCGCTGAGCGTGCGCGCTTGGTAGAATGGTGCGCGGTGGGCCGAGACGAATGGCAGAGCTTGTAGAGATGATTTCCGGCGCAGGCGGACGCGCAATTGCAGTCGACCGGCGGCCGAGTTTGACAGACAGATTGCAGCACCGGATTGCGCAACAACGGCCTTCCGAGAAAAAACCGAGGACAGAGATGACAGAGATTGTTTCCATACATGCACGCGAAATTCTTGATAGCCGTGGTAATCCGACCGTGGAAGCAGATGTCGTTCTGGCCGGTGGTGTGCGCGGCCGAGCGGCGGTTCCGAGTGGCGCTTCGACGGGCGAGCATGAGGCTGTCGAGCTTCGCGACGGCGATAAGGACCACGACCTCGGCAAGGGTGTGCTGGGCGCGGTGGAGAATGTCGAGAGCCTGATTGCGCCGGAGCTGGCGGGGATGGACGCGTCGAACCAGCGGCTGATCGATGCGACGATGATCGCGCTCGACGGCACGGAAAACAAGAGCAAGCTGGGTGCGAATGCAATTCTGGCGGTATCGATGGCGTGCGCGCGGGCGTCGGCGCAGGCGTTGGGTATGCCGCTGTATCGCTACATCGGCGGCGTGAATGCGTGCATTCTGCCTACGCCCATGATGAACATTTTGAACGGCGGCGCGCATGCCGACAACAACGTGGACTTCCAGGAGTTCATGGTGATGCCGGTGGGGGCGGAGACTTTTTCCGATGCGCTGCGCTGGGGCACGGAAGTGTTCCATACGCTGAAAGGCGTGCTGAAGAAGAAGGGCTATAACACCGCCGTAGGGGATGAGGGCGGATTTGCGCCGTCGCTGAAGTCGAACGTGGAAGCGCTGGAAGTAATTCTTGAGGCGATCGACCTTGCGGGTTATAAAGTCGGCGAAGATATTGCGATTGCGCTCGATCCGGCGGCGAGTGAATTCTTCAATAAAGATACGCAGAAGTATGTTTTCAAGAAGTCGGACAAGAGCGAGAAAAGCCCGGAACAAATGGCCGCTTATTGGGAGAGCTGGGCACGGCAATATCCAATTATTTCCATTGAAGATGGTCTGGCTGAGGATGACTGGACCGGCTGGAAGATTCTGTCCGAAAAGATTGGGCGGACGGTGCAGTTGGTCGGTGACGATTTATTTGTAACGAATGTGAAGCGGCTGCAGCGCGGGATTGAAGAGGGTGTCGGTAACTCGATCCTGGTGAAGGTAAACCAGATCGGCACGATCTCTGAGACGCTGGATGCTATTGAGCTGGCGCGGCGGAACAAATACACATCGATTATTTCGCACCGCTCCGGTGAAACGGAAGATACGTTCATCGCGGACCTTGCTGTAGGTACTAACGCGGGGCAGATCAAGACCGGTTCGGCTTCGCGCACGGACCGCATTGCGAAGTACAACCAGTTACTGAGGATTGAAGAAGAGCTGGGGCAGACGGCGGAGTTTCTGGGTCGGGCCAGTGTGAACTGTGGGGAGTAAGTCTGGTTCATGAGATCGCGGGTCCGAACTTTGGGCCCGCGTTTCTATTTTTTGAAGCGCCAGAACAAAATAGAGGTTTGATCGATGCGCAAGAACGGTCCCGTACTTCTGACGATTCTCGATGGCTGGGGTGTGCGCGCTGAAACTGCGGGCAACGCGATTGCACTGGCGCGGAAGCCGACGTATGACAAGCTTATTCGCGAGTATCCGAACACTGTGATTCGTGCGAGTGAGAAGTTTGTCGGTCTGCCTGATGGGCAGATGGGGAACTCCGAAGTCGGGCATCTGAACCTGGGTGCGGGACGCGTGGTGCGGATGGATATTACGCGCATCGATACGGCGATTGCTTCCGGCGAGTTCTTTGAGGATTCGACGCTTGTGAAGGCGATGCACTATGCGGGGGAGGGTGTGTCGAGTGGACGGGCGCTGCACCTGATCGGGCTGGTGAGCGATGGTGGTGTGCACTCGCATCAGCGGCATCTTCATTCGCTGTTGAAGATGGCAAAGATGTATGACGTGGAGTATGTTTACGTCCATGCGTTTATGGATGGGCGAGACACGATGCCGACATCGGGGCTCGGGTACCTCGAAGAGCTGGAGCAGAAATTTGAAGAGTACGGCGTGGGTAAGATTGCCAGCGTGAGCGGGCGCTACTTTGCGATGGACCGCGATCTGCGCTGGGAGAAGGAGCGCAAGGCGTTCGACGCGATGGTGACCGGACGGGCGCCTGTCTATGAGAGCCCGCTGGAGCGTGTGCGGGAGAGTTATAACAACGGCGTTACGGATGAGTTTATTGAGCCGTTTGTGGTGGTCGATCGGCAGGGCGAGCCGGTGGGCCGCATCAAGGATCACGATGCGGTGATCTGCTTCAATTATCGGGCGGACCGCGTGCGGCAGATTACCCGTGTGTTGACGCGCAAGAGCGGCCTGGCGACGGATGGCGGTAAGTCGCTGCCGAAGTCGGAGGAGCTCGACGCGGAAATTCCGTTGCACGAAGTGCCGGAAGGTTTGCTCTACGTGACGATGACGCAGTACGACTCTAAATATGCGCTGCCTATGGTGATCCCGCCGGAGAGCATGGATAACCTGCTGGCGAATGTGATGGCCGCGCATTCACTCCGAAATCTGCGTGTTGCTGAAACTGAAAAATATGCGCATGTAACTTATTTCTTTAATGGTGGAATAGAAAAGCCCTTTGCGGGCGAAGAGCGCGAATTGGTGCAGTCGCAGAAGGTGGCGACTTATGACCTGGCCCCGGAAATGTCGGCTGACGGTATAGCCGATGTGGTGATTCGATCTATTACCGATACGGCGTTCGACGTGATTGTTGTGAATTTCGCGAATGCGGACATGGTGGGTCATTCCGGGATGATCGCGCCTACGGTTCGCGGAGTGGAAGTCATCGATGCCTGCCTGGGCCGGATTTATTCCGCGGTAAAGCAGCATGGTGCTTCGTGGATTATTACGGCCGATCACGGGAATGCTGAGATGCTGATCGATCCGGTGAGCGGCGGGCCGCACACGGCACATACAACCAATCCCGTGCCCTTTATCCTGGTAACGGATCAGGGCAAGAAGATCGGCGTGAGGGATGGCGGGTCGTTGCGGGATATTTCGCCTACGATGCTTTCACTGATGGAGCTGGAGCTACCGAAGCAGATGACGGGCGGAGATTTGCGCGTGGTACTGGAGATTTAGAAGCTAGCGATTGAGAGCCGTTGACCGTGCGTGATATTCTCTCTGGCCATCAGGGAGGGCGCGGCGATGGCGGAGTCCAAACCGATTTGTCCTTTGTGTGGCCGTGACATGTGTGAGCACGACGACTGCACTTCGCCGCAGGTACGGCTGGCCGATGGGCGGTGCTTCAACTGCGGGACTATCAATTGCCCGAACTATAGGAATCCGCCCTGCGAAGACGGATCTTATGCGCTGCCGCTGGTGGTTTAGGGGTTCGGTGAGGTTTTGAGCGAATGCAGGAATGCGGCTTTCAGGTCCGCATTCTGGTAGAAGTTGGTTAGTGCGGAAAGCCTTTGAAAAGCTTCCTCTCCGTCGATGAAACGTGCCCTGTGTGCGGCGCTGAGAATTCCGAGCGTGCCAAATACCGTGAAGCCGAAAATTGATTCGGCTATGCGCCGGGCTTTCCTCTCATCGATCAGCAAGACGTTCGCACTGCTTTCGACGGCGAGTTCAATAGCGGCACGCTCGCCTGCATCAAGACCCTCAAGTTGTGCAAGTTGGGTGAACTTGGGTTCTTTGACGACCATCCAATCTGGGAGCATGTTTGCCCAATGTATAACGTCCGCAGGGGCATTGGGATGGCGAAGTTCTCTGAGGACTTCGCCGGGAAGCAAAATCTCACGATAGAGAGATGGCAAGACGCTGATGTGGCCGATGCGTAGCAGATAATTCAGAGGTGACGTATCGGCAACAACGATCATCCGGGAAGATGGCCGGAGGCGCGGAGTCTGTCGCCGGATTCAACGTCGTGCAGGAAGTCGTCGAGTCCATAAGTAGTGGCAGGAATCCCGTTGGCGTGCAGGAATTCGCCGAACTCAAGCCTTCCCATCCCCATGAGCTTCGCGGCCTGGGGACGATCCAGGACATCGGCGCGGACGGCCTGGAGAACGAAGGCCTGGAGCGCTTCGCCGGCAGGGTCCTCGTGCTCGGATAGATTGTTGGGAAGCTCTATCGTCAGCGTCATGGTTGTACTTTACACCCGTTGCCGAACGGTTTGGGGCTTACAAATCGCGGCGGCCTTCCAGAGCGCGGGTCATGGTAACTTCGTCTGCGTACTCGATGTCCGAGCCAGCCGGAACGCCGGTTGCGATGCGGGAGATGTGCAGCGTCGGGTGCGTCTTGCGGATCTCGTCCAGCAGATAGCGAGCCGTCGCTTCCCCTTCCACGGTGGGCGACGTGGCCAGGATGAGCTCGTCAATTTCGGTGAGACGCGGCCACAAGTTGCGAAGACGGAGTTGTTCTGGACCTACACCGTTGACTGGCGAAAGCGTGCCGTGGAGCACGTGATAGAGGCCGTGGAAGCTGCGAGTTTTTTCGATGCCGCCGATGTTAGTTGGCTCCTCCACGATGCAGATGAGGCGCGAGTTGCGCGTCGGGCTGGTGCAGTAGGCGCAGGGATCGGTGTCGGTGATGTTGTTGCAGAGCGAGCAGAGGCGGAGGTGCTGGCGCAGCGACCGTATCGCCGAGGCGAGGGCTTCGGCGTCGGCGTCGCTCGAACGCAGGACGTGGAAGGCGAAGCGTTGCGCGGATTTTGTGCCGACTCCGGGGAGCTTGCGGAGCTCTTCGATGAGGCGCTCCATGGGTTCGGCGAAACGTGTAGCCATAGCGGCGAGGGTGCAGGGTCCAGGGCCCAGGGTTCAGCGTGCGTTAGAGGCCGGGTAGACCGAGGCCGCCCAGCATGGAGTTCGCCTGCGCTGCTTCGGCTTCGGTGACTTTGCGACTGGCTTCGTTGACGGCGGCGAGGATCAGATCTTCGAGCATGGTGATGTCGCTCGATGCGGCGGACGCGGCGGCGGGGGCAATGGTGACTTTCTGCAGTTCCTTTTTGCCGTTCATGCGGACGGTGACGGCGCCGCCACCGGACGTGCCTTCGAACGATTGTGCGGCGAGGCGCTCATCCATTTGCTGCTTCATGCCCTGGGCTTGCTCTAGCATTTTGCCGAGCTGAGAAATGTCCATGCTGCTAGTCCTTATCTCTTAGATCGATGACGTTTCGGATTTCCGCGTTGAAGAGTTGCTGCGCCTGCTGAACGACGGGGTGTTTGGCGGCCAGATCGGCGACGCTGCCGGCCGCAGGGGCCCGCTTGGGTTTGGATGCCGGTTCGGCGTTGGCCACTCCGGGCAGAATGTTGAGACGGAGCTTGACGTTGTGCTGCGCGAGGACGGTCTTGATGACGTTCAGCGCGTCGGCGTTCAGCAGCAGCGGAAGCATGGTCTTCGAGACTGTGGTTTGGACATCGAGCGTGTCGGCAGTGGCAGTCCAGGTGGAGTCGGCCAGTTTGTCCGAGGCGGACTGCTGGCCCTTGGTCTTGGCGAGAGCGTCTACCGCGGCGTTTTGAAGCGTTTCGAGGTCCAGGGGTCCAGCGGACAGGGGGGCAACCAGGTGCGGGCCCGGTTGAGTTGGAGCGGCAGGAGCAGGTGCTTCCGCGAGCGCGAGTGCGCCTTCGGTCGATGGCTTCGCAGCAGCCGGGGAGGACGTGGGGTTGAAGCCGGAAGAGGTAGTTGATTCTTTCGCCCGGGCTTCGATCTTCGGGGGCGTGGCGGCCAGTGAAGGCGCGGCTGCGGACTTGGAGGAAGCAGGAAGCGCCGGTGCTCCTGATGTCGCCGAGGGGCGACGGATGGAGGTAGCCGTAGGCGTCGATGCGCGTGCGCTTGGGGTGGTGCGAGGCGCTGCGTTGGGCGCTGGTCCGAGCTGTGACAGCAGGTCTTCGACTGGCAGAAGGCGCTGTACGTGGACGAGCTTCAGCAGCCCAAGCTCGAGGTGAAAGCGCTGCTCCTGCCGAAAGCCGAGGTCGTCGAAGGTGCGCAGCATGATGGCGAGGAAGCGGGAAAGTTCTTCTTCGGTGAACAGGGTCGCGGAGCGGGCAGCGCGCTTGCGTTCTTCGGGAGAGATTTGCAGCAGGTCGGCGGCGATGCCGGTGGCCTCCGCGTCGACGGAGAGGCCCGTAATTTTCGCGACGGTGCAGTTGCGGAGGTAGCGGACGAACTGCCGCGCGAGCTGCTGCGCTCCGTTCCCCGCGTCGAGCAGGCGGTTGATGATCGCGAGCACGTCGGCCGAATTGTTCTCGGAGACGGCTTCGAGGATCTGCTCGTAGATGACATTCGATACGGTGCCCATCAGCTCGCGCACCTGCTGCGCGTCGAGTGCGGGGCGGCCGTCCACCGTGGGCGCAGAGGCGATGGCCTGGTCCATGATCGAGAGCGCGTCGCGCATGGAGCCGTCACCGGCTTCGGCGAGCAGCGAGAGCGTGGCCTCGTCGGTGACAATGGCTTCGGCAGTCGCGATCATCTGCAATTGGCCGACGATGTCGTCGAGCTTTACGGCGTGAAAGCTGAAGTGCTGGCAGCGCGAGCGGATGGTCTGCGGAATGTCCTCGGGCTGGGTGGTCGCCATCATGAAAACGATGTGGTCGGGCGGCTCTTCCAGCGTCTTCAGCAGCGCATTGAAGGCCGCATCGGTGATCTGGTGGGCTTCGTCGAGGATGTAGATCTTGTACTTGTCGCGCGATGGGCGATAGCGGGCGGCGTCGCGCAGCTCACGGATTTCGTCGATGCCGCGATTGGTGGCGGCGTCGATTTCGATCACGTCGACGGCGTTGCCCTGGCGGATTTCCAGGCAGGACTCGCAATCGTTGCACGGCTCCGGCGTCGGCCGCTTGGGGGTACCGATTTCCGTCCGGCAATTAAGCGCAGAGGCGAGAATGCGCGCGATGGTCGTCTTGCCGATGCCGCGGTGGCCGGAGAAGATATAGCCGTGCGCGATGCGGTTCTGCAAGAGCGCGTTAAGCAGCGTGCGGGTGACGTGGTCCTGCCCCACGACGTCGGAGAAGCGGGTGGGGCGGTACTTGCGGGCTAGGACTTGGTAAGCGGCCATCTGCGAAGTTGATTGTATCGCTGTGGCGTGTGGGTATGTGGTCAGAGGGTGTGAACGGTCAAGCCCGGGATGAGTTCGAAGTGTTTGGTGTTGAGCGTGAGGACGTCGAAACCGAGATGAAGCGCGGTTGCGCCGATGAGAAGATCTTCAAAGGGAATGCCGATGCCTCTTGCGGCTTGCTCGCCTTCGATTCTGCCCGCCAGTTGAGCGATTTCCAAAGTAAGGGGCTGAACTGTGAGGGCGCGAAAGGCGTCATCGGAAAATATTCGCTGCCGAGCCCGATCTTCTTCGGTTCGTGCGCGATGGTAACCGTGGGTAAGTTCTACGACGCTTACGGTCGAGATAGCGGTGATGATTTCACCGCAGCTTTCGC
>CAZZYB010000143.1:0-8935 GCA_964658125.1 uncultured Acetobacteraceae bacterium
GGGACAGGTGGCCATGATCTACACGACTGCACCTACATCCACGACGTGGATCATCGGCGTCGCAGGCGGCGCACTTCCCGCCTCAGTCAACTCGTACCAGTGGAGCTATCAATGCAATTAGTGCGACGAATATTTATCGTTCTTTCTCTTTCCGCAGGTGCGATGGCACAGACTACGTTTTCATGCCCTGCGAATCAATATGTTTCGAGTCAGCAGATCAATACAGGACAGATTTGTGGGGCGCCGACCGCGACCAGCGTGTCCAACACGGAGACGGCCGGCGCTGGTGGCGTGGCGGTGAATACGTTTGTGAGTACGGATACGTCAGCTCCAACGCGATTTATAACAGCACCTTCAGGGAGTTGTGGAGCAGGGGTGGCGCTGGCCACGGTGACTGCCGGCTCAACCTTCACGCTTTCCGGAGCTGAGGGAACAGTTCAGGTGATAGCCGATGGCGGTGGTGTTACGGCGGGTCACTTGATCGTGGGAAGCACGGCGACTCCGGGCAGAGCGATGGACGCAGGGACATCGACGTCGCTTTCTGTTAGCGAGTTGAAGACGGTGTGCGGAACAGCCCTGAACACCGTGGCTGCGGGTGGGCTGGTCACGATGAATCCTCGCAGCCGAGGATCGTTTGGACACTTGATCGACAACGTCAATGGGACAGTGCTCTCGGGGCTGACGACGGGGTTGATCAAGAACACTACCGGCACAGGTCTGCCGAGCATTGCTGTTGCGGGTATCGACTACGCTTCTGCTTACGCCGGGAGTTTTGCGCGGAGCCTGGATTACATCGCGATCGGGACGTCGATCACTAATGGAACCGGCGCGAGTAACGGGACGGTTGGGCCTAACAACACGACGTTTGCAGGGTCGCTCGGCTTCAAGCTGGGAGGCGCCTTTACCAACGGCGGCATCAGCGGCGGTGAAGTGGCGGACATCCTGAAGTTGTCGGTGTATCAGCAGCCATTCATCCCCTCGCGGCGGGCGCCTCTTCTTTCTCTTGAGGATGGGACAAACAATGCGAATCAAGTCGCTGCGTGCGGTACCCCGGTTGCTTGCCTTGCGCTGTACAGCGTTCAGCACCAGGCGGCGATGGCGTTTCTCACGATACCTTCAGATAATTACAACGGTGGCGCGTGGTCCTCTGGCACGACGTACCTGAGCGGCGACGTGGTGCAGTCTGGAGGCATCAGCTACATCGCTACGGGTGGAGCGAATAGTCTTACGAACCTGAACAAAACGCCTGGGTCGAATGCTGGATACTGGGCCGCTTATGTGCCGCCGACGTATCTCAAGATTCCGGCGCAGACTTCGACGAGCAACAGCGGGGCTTTCGTTCCGGACAATACGCTGTCGCCTGTGACGTTTGCGGGGTCGCCTGTGCTTCCACAGCCGCTTGGAGAGGTTTCTTCGACGAACGGCGCGAGCATCATGCTGGCTGTGCCGACTCCGGCGGGGAATCCGATCGAGTTCGTGCATCGCATTTCGGATGGCAACGCTGGGACGGCCAGCGTGACGATCGACGGCTCCGCTCCCGGCGCGAATTCGACGATCAATGGATTCGCGGCCGGCAGTGCGGTCATCAGGACGTTCTCGCGGGGCAACTCCGATACTTATGCGCTGGTATCTTACCCGACGACAGCGACGGGCGCGGCGTGCGTTTCTGCTACCACTTCGCTTACTTCCAACGTGGCGACGATCACCTGTTTGAGTGCCTTTACGGGTTCGGTCAACCAGGCGGTTTCGTTCCTGAGCCTGACCAACCTTTCATTCCTGAACGGGCTGAGCCTGATCGTTCAGTCGGTCTCCGGGACGAGCTTTACGGTCAACTTCACTCACGCTAACGTTACGTCCGCTTCGGAACCGAGCTACTCCACGGCTACACCGGGGCATGCTCTTCTGGTGACGGTCAGTTCAACGCCTACCGATGTGAGCGCGACCAACGTTAGTATCGCCAGTAATGTCGTGACGCTGAATGCAGTGAATACGCTGGCGGTGGGGCAGTCAATCCTCTTTCATAACTTTGCTACGGCAACGTTTCTGAACGGAGTGACGCTGACCATTACCGCGCGTACGGGAACGACGATCACAGCGGCTGGATCGGCTACGAGCCAGCTGACCGGTCAGTGGGGGCATGCGACTTATGTGAGCAACGCTGACACAGGTACGGTTTCGCTGAACTGGATCGCACCGAGTTGGCTGGGAACTTATCCTTCGCCGTCGGCACCGGCCACGTTTGAAGCGCCGCGGCTGTATGTGCTGGGTGTACCGCAACAACAGCTTGATGCAAATGGCACAGTGACGGCGCAGTTCAATACGCAGTCCTTCTCGGACTTGACGACACTCGTGGGACATGGCGGGCCACTTGTGTGGATCGATGTTCGGAACGGAAACGGTATTGTTCCAGGGCTGAATCCAGGGACGGACTTCAATGACACGCTGCATCCAAACGATGCAGGTCATCGCAAGATGCGTGATCTTGTTGAAGCTGCAGCGCAGGCTCGAGAGAGCGTCTTCAAAATGCTGGTGACCAATAACGGCAACGGGGGATACGGCGGTATTGAATCGGCTGCGACGACCTTCAACTTCGGCAACGGAACACCGGGCGATGTTTCCTACTCTCTGGCAGCGAAGAACCTGGTTTTGACGGGAAATTTGAGCTCTTCTTTACAGATATGTTCGGGGCTGGTGGTGAGTGCGTCAGCTTCTTATTCGGAGACTGGCACGGAGTGCGAAGTTCGGTTGACGAACACGGCTGCGCGAACCGTCACTCTTGCGAGTAGTGGACTGAAGGCCGGCCAGG
Organism: uncultured Acetobacteraceae bacterium; assembly: GCA_964658125.1. Taxonomy (GTDB): domain Bacteria; phylum Acidobacteriota; class Terriglobia; order Terriglobales; family Acidobacteriaceae; genus Granulicella. Next base: position 2,807 of record CAZZYB010000143.1, read on the forward strand.
TGTTTTACGTCAAGGATTCCGCCGCGACTGGGGGTACGGGCAACATTACGATTTCGGTGGCGTCGAGCGGGACCATCGATGGAGCTTCGACGGTGGTGATCAATACGAACTCAGGCCATGTGACGCTGCGTTGGATCTCGACCGGGGTCTGGGAGACGATCTAGCGGATCGGCGACTGTGTTGCGAATGGTGGGAACCGGCGCGGACGGGACGGCTGTCCGCGCCCGAAATCTTTGCAGGGGGGCATGTGAAGGATGAGCGGGAAACTCTGCTGCGCGTAGGTATGGCTATGGATTCCGAGCCCGGGATAACAGAACTCTTCATCAAGGAGTGGTTGTGCGTTCGCGATCGGCGAGGACGGGTACGTCCGCTGATCGCGAACGCCGCGCAGAAGGCGTATGAAGAGCGGCGCGGGCGTCAGAACATCATCCTGAAGGCGCGGCAGATGGGTATGACTACCTGGGTGGCGGGGCGCTTCTTCATGCGAACGATTACGCGTCCCGGCGTTTTGACAGTGCAGGTCGCGCAGAACCGGATGGCGGCTGAAGGGATTTTTGGGATTGTGCAACGTATGTGGAAGAACCTGCCAAAAAGTCTGCGCGAGGGACCGCTGGCGCGCAGTCGCGCGAATGTCGGTCAAATGGTGTTTCCGGAGATGGACAGTGAGTTTCGGGTTTGGAGTGCAGGGGATGAAAACGCCGGGCGGGGTTTGAGCATTCAAAATCTGCATTGCAGCGAAGTGAGCCGCTGGCCCGGGGATGCGGCAGCGACATTGGCGGGATTGCGCGCGGCTCTCACACCAGGGGGAGAGCTGGTTCTTGAGAGCACACCCAATGGAGCTTATGGGGCGTTCTATGGGGAGTGGGGGCGTGGGCTTTCTGATGGGGGTGCGGACGGTGGTTTGGTGAAGCACTTTCTGCCTTGGTGGATGGAGCCGGCGTATGTGGGCGAACGTGTTGCTGATGAATCGATGACGAGTGAGGAGTCGGCGCTGGTTGCGGTGCACGGCTTGAGCGCGGAGCAGATTGGCTTTCGAAGAGGGCTGGAACAGAGCTTTGGGGGGCTTCGGTCGCAGGAGTTTGCGGAGGATGCGGAGACCTGCTTTCGAGCTACCGGGGATTGCTGCTTCGATACGGAGGCGATCGAGGCGAGGCTTACGGAGTTGGGGTCTGGAGCGGACGCGCGAAGAGAGTGCGGTGGGCTGTTGGTGTGGATGCGCGCGCTGGAGGGCAGGGACTACATCGTCGCTGTCGATACGGCTGGCGGAGGGCCGAATGGAGATTTCGCGGCGGTGCAGGTGATCGACGCCGTGACGGGCGTGCAGTGCGCGGAGTTGCAGGAGCGAGTGGATCCATTGGAGTTGGCCCGGGTGGTGGCAAAAGTAGCACGCGACTATGGAGGAGCCCTGGTCGTAGTTGAACGCAACAATCATGGCAGCGCTGTGCTGGCTTATCTGGCTGCGGTCGAACGCTACGAGCGGGTGTACCGCCAGGCGGGACAGGGTGGCTGGCTGACGACATCAGTGTCGAAGCCGGAGATGATCAGCGGCTTGGGGGCGCTGCTGGTCGAGCGGTCGCAGATGTTTATGAGTGGGCGCTTGTTGGCGGAGTGCAGGACGTTTGTGCGTGGAGACAATGGACGAAGCGCGGCCGCGAGCGGAGCACATGACGACCTGGTGATGTCGATGGCATTGGCGCAGGCAGTGAGGGCGGAGAGGCTGGGGCGGCCGCGTTGATGGGGCAGGCGAGTTGTTCGGGCGAGTGCAAGATGCGGTTTGAAGGTGGGGGTGTGGTTTGCGGATTACGATCGACAATCTGGATGGATTGGGAGCAGTTGACTACACCGGTGCCGTGGCTGCAGAGGGCCGGCTGCGGATTGAGCGCAGGTTGAACGCGCCTTCACGATGTGTGGCGGACATCGTGGAAGGTGTGGGCGGCGTTGGGGTGCCGGTGCGGCATGGACGGGTTGTGGTTTCGGCGGACGATGACGGATCGACGGTGTTGTTTACGGGTTATGTGACTACGGAGCCGGTGCGGATTTACTCGGGTGTGAGTTCTGAGGGCAACGTCTATCGGGCGCGGGTAACGGCTGTAAGCGATGAGTGGTTGCTGGATAAGCAAGGATCGGGCGCGGCGAGGAGCGGTGGTGTGACGCTGGCGGTGGATGGGCGCGGACTTCTGCGGCGGCTTACGAGCCGAGCTCAGAGCGGCGGCGGAAGTATTGGGGTGGCTTCGGGGGGCATTACGGCGCGCGCCGTCGGACCGTTTCAGGCGCGCGAGTCGGCGCCCTGGAGCGTGAATGCGGGCGAGGCCGCGAGCGCTGCCTATGCCGGCTATCGAGCGCTGGCGGGAGAGGTGTTGTTGCAACCCGCGGGGACTGTGAGTCACGTTTTGAGTGATGCGGATGGGACGCTTGACGTGCATGCGTTTCAGGTCGGTGCGGTAAGGGAGCTGGCCAACGATGTGACGCTTTCGGGCGAGGAAGAGCCGGCGGCTTACGTTTCGGAAGTGTTCATGGGGGACGGAGCGACGACGGTATTTACGCTGAGTGAGCCCGCTTTTCGCGGAACGGCAAGGACGCTGATCGACGATCGTTTCGAAGAGGCGATGTTTGATGCGACGGTCTGGGCTGCCAGCGATCCCGGGTCGCATTTGAGCCTGACTTCGGCGGGATTGACTATGAGCGGAGGCACGGGTTTTGACGGGCAGACCCTGCTGACCGCGCTCGATGGTGTGGAGATGGGCGGCACGATTGTCGTCGAGCTGGGTAGCGTGGTGCTGGGGGCGGCTTCGGATGGAATGCTCGGCGGTATGTATGCGGGAACGTCTACCCTGGCCGATTGCTTTGCGGGGTTTCGAGTAAGGCAGAGTGGTGGCGTGACGGTGCTTGTGCCGGTGTTGAACGGCATTGAAGTTGGGGCGGCCTTTACTCCGGGTGCGGGCCACAAGTACACGCTGCGGCTGCGGCTGCATTGCGTGGAGCAGTATCGGGTGATGCAGCGTTACTACGCGATGGTGGACGGCGTGGTGGAGGGTTTTGGCAGCGCCGGCGCGGTGGATGCTCCGATGGAGGTGGTGTTTGAGCTGGTGGACGAGGGCTTCGCTTCGAATACTCCCGCGAGCGTGTTGTACGACACGGCTGTTGCGGGTGCGGTGTCGGGAACGCCTGCAGTGTGTGTGTTTGTTGCGGCGAACTCGGTGCAGATTTTTGGGTCGATCGGTAGTGTCCGGGTGACTCGGCCGGGTAGCGTGTGGGTGGTGAGCACGCTTCCTAGCGGCGTTCAACAGACGCGGTTGATGGGCGTTGCGGGTGAGGGTGTCGATTGCGTGCTGCAATATGGCATTGCGAGCAAGCTTACGTTTCTTACTGGCCGGGTGCCGGTCGCTGCGGAGCGGTTGACGGTGCAGTATCGGCGACAGCAGAGAAGCGTGGCGAGGCTTGCGGACGCTGCGAGCGTTGCAGCGGAAGCTGTTGGGGGTGCGGTTGGGACTAGCCGGTGGCTCGGCAAGGTGTTGCAGCCGGCGGCTCGGACAAGTGTGGATTGCGAAAGCGCTGCCCAGGCTTTGCTGGCGTTCTCGACGAGCCGATCGGCGGCAGTGGCGGGAACGTATGTTGCGGTGAATCCTTCGGACATCTGGCCGGGAGATTTGCTGAGCATTACGAGCGAAGGTGTTACGTCGGCTTTGCTGGTGCGGAGTGTCGCGATTGAAGACGGCGGCGCAGTGCCGGAAGTGCGGCGCTATCGCGTGGTGTTTGCGAACGACTGGGCGACGGAGTGGGAAGACGGGTTGGGATTGCGATTGAGCGAGCACATTGCTGTGGATGCCCTTCTGCCGCAGGAGGCGATGAATGCTCCGGGTGTTGTGCTGGCCAACTTGCAGCAGCTTGCAGTTACGAGTTTGACTGCGACTGTGCTGGGTCTGGATGCGGGGACGTCGGCTCCTGTTGGTGGAGGCTTTGAGGTGCGACGCAGGGACCAGGCGTTTGGTTCAAGCGACAGCGACCTGGTGCTGCGTAGTCCTGTGCGGAGTTTTTCTATACCCAGAGCGGCGCAGGTGGAACGGTTTTATGTGAGGGCTTATGACGGCAGTGTTCCGCCGATCTACTCAAGATTTTCGAGTGCGGTTTTGATCAACTGGCCAGCTTGAAATGGATGGTGATGGAATGAATGAATACGAGACACAAGTGATACAGGACCTATCTGTACTTAAAGCGCAGATGCAACAGTTGTTGGGGATTGGGCAACCGGGGCGGCTGCACATTCTTGAAAAGCGTGTGGATATTCACGAGAAAATCGTCCAGCGCATCAAGGGGCTGGCGGGAGCGTTCGGCGGTTTGTTGACGATCGTGCACCTGGCGATCGCGTGGGTGAGTGGGAAGCATAACTAGTTTGAGGAGAAGCTATGAATTTCTTAGGTCTATTTTTACGTGGAATTGCAATCCTGCCCAGTCTCATTCAGGGGACTGAATCGCTATTTGGCGGGAAGACCGGTGAACAGAAGAAGGACGCTGCGTTGTCGATTGTGACCGCTGCGATCAATGTGACCGACGCGATTGCACAGAAACAGGTGGTGGATGCGGCGGGCTTCCAGGCGGGTCTTAGCACGACCATCGATGGTGTGGTCGCGTGCCTGAATGCGAGCATCTGGCATAAGGCTGCATAAAGAAAAGCGGCAGACTCGGTGGGAGTCTGCCGCTTTTGCCTGGTTCAGAGAGGACTAGCCGATGTCTTCGGTCCAGTTCTCGAGATAGGCTTTGAAGTCCGACATGAACTTGCCGGCGTCGGCGCCATCGATGATGCGGTGGTCGAACCCGAGTGTGAAGCGCTGCACCGAGCGGATGGCGATGGTGTCCTGCCCATCCTTATCCGTGAGAACGAGAGCTTCCTTGTTGAGGCCGCCGATGCCCAGGATTGCGGATTGCGGCGAGGCGATGATGGGTGTGCCGAACTGCTCGCCGAAGATGCCGGCGTTGGTGAGGGTGAAGGTGCCGCCGGCGACTTCGTCCGGGGCGAGTTTCTTGTTGCGGGCACGGTCGGCGAGGTCGACGATGGCACGTGTGATGCCGAGGAAATTTTTCTCCTCGGTCTGCTTGATGACCGGGACGATCAGACCCCAGTCGAGGGCAACCGCAATGCCGATGTTGATGTTCTTGTTGTAGCGGATCGCCTCGCCTTCAATCGACGCGTTCACGATGGGATGCTTCCTGAGTGCCTGGATCGCGGCGCGGGTGATGAAAGGCATGTACGTGAGCTTGGCGCCGTTTCGCTGCTCGTACTTATTCTTTTCCTTTTCGCGCAGCTTCACAATGCGGGTCATGTCCACCTTGAAGACGGTGTGGACGTGGGCGTTGGAGTGCTTGGATTCGACCATGCGCTTGGCGATGATGGAGCGCATCTTGGTCATGGGGACGAGCTCGCCGGGTAGAGGTTGCGGAGCGACTGCCTTTGCCGGAGCTGTCGTCGCCGGAGCGGACGCAATCTGCTGAGCGGGTGCCTGAATAGGCGCTGCGGGTTTTGAACCGCCTTCGAGATGGCCGAGGATGTCCTGCTTCGTGATGCGGCCGGAAGCTCCGGTGCCCGCGACGGCACCGAGGTCGACGTTGTTCTCTTTCGCCATCTTGCGGACGAGCGGTGAAGAACGCAGGCCCTCTCCTGAGGACGCCGAAGCCGCAGGTTCCGAGGTGCTGGCTTGTATGGGCTTGATGTCGTCGTACCCTGCAGATGGGGTAACGGCGGTTGGGGTTGCGGATTTGGGAGCTGCTGCTCCTCCGCCGATGACCGCGACGACCGTGTTGACGGTGACGGTTGCGCCTTCCTGGACCTTGATTTCGGTTAGGGTGCCGGCGACAGGCGATGGGATCTCAGCGTCAACTTTGTCGGTGGAGATTTCGAAGATCGGTTCATCGCGCGCGACGGTGTCGCCGACTTTCTTGAGCCACTTCGTGATCGTGCCCTCGGTGATGGATTCTCCCATTTGCGGCATCATCACGTCGGTTCCGGGGCCGGCTTCGGCCGGTGCAGGGGAGGTGGCGTTTATGGCTGTATCTCGCGCGGCGGTCGCGACAGCTGCGGGGGTGACGGTGTCTTCCTTCGGCGCCGCTGCGGGAGGAGTGACCGGAGCCGGAGCG
>CAZZYB010000144.1:0-8895 GCA_964658125.1 uncultured Acetobacteraceae bacterium
GGCGTCGCTGAGGGGGCGGTCAGCGCCTCCGAGCTGCATGAGCGTGCGTTGAGCCGCTTCACGGTGGAGGGGTTCCGCGTTGGGCGAAGGCGTGCGCGGCGCCCCGCTGCCGGAGAGCAGTGGCAGAGTCGCGGCGATCTCGGCGCAGACGGAGTCGATGGTGCGGATGTTGAGGCGCTGCGGACGGTCGAGGATGTTCCAGTTGAGGGTCTTGTCGCGGTCGAGGGCGGCGATCGCGTAAGTGCGGGAGGCCTGGTCGAACGGTGAGAGATCAGCTTCTCGTGATGAGTTTTGAGCTTCGAGTTGGGCGGATTGGAGTTGAGTAAGGATGCGTTCGCGGAGTTCGGCGGTGGCTTTGCGGGTGAACGTGATGGCGAGAATCTCTTCGGGCTGGAAAACGCTTTCGTGGGCCAGCAACTTGAGGTAGCGCTGCATGAGGAGGCCGGTCTTGCCCGAGCCGGCAGGGGCTTCGACGATCCAGGAGGCGGTGACGTCGAGAGCCTGGTCGCGGGCTGGCTGGTCGCTGGCGGGCGCAGCGGCCACGCCGGGGAATTGCAGGACGTTACTCGGCATCGGTGGCCTCGGTTTCTTCGTCGTCCGCGGTGATGGCGGCGACGTCCAGGCGGCAGATGAGGCGCTGCTGGCAGTGGGTGCAGGTGAAGGGATACTCCTTGGGCGAGACGTCGGCTTTGCCGCTGGCGAAGTCGCGCGCGAGGTTTTCGAGGACGTAGCGCCAGGCTTCGATCTGTTCGTCGATGGTGGCGTGCTCCATCGGCGACGGTTTGGGAATCGGGCCGTAGCCCTGCCACTTCATGTCTTTTCCAGGGCGGATTTTGGCGAAGGCGAGGCCCTGCAGATTTTCGGCTTCGGGCAGGAGCGCGTAGAGCGGAAGCTGAGGGTCGTCGGGGCGCTCGCCCTCCCAGTCTGCCGGTGTGGAGCGGCTGCCGGTTTTGTAGTCTACGAGCAGCGTACCGACGCCTTCGACCTGATCGACGCGGTCCATGCGCAGGCTCAGCGTGAGGGGGCCGACGTTGATTTGTTTTTGTTGCTCGCGGGACGTAACGGTGAAGGGGCTGCGTTGCAGTTCGACCTCCAGCCACTTGAGCAGGACGGAGCGGAGGCGTTCTTTCTGGACCGCCACGTACTCGTTGTCCCACGGGCCGTCAGGCGAGAGCTTGCGCGCAAATGACTTCTCGATCGCGGCGTTCAGGAGGCTGGCGCGATCGGTTTCGGGCATGGCGCGGAGCCTGGCTTGCGTCTCGACTTCGCGCCAAAAGAGGTCCATCACTTCGTGGACGAAGTTGCCGGTCTGGCGGGGGTCCAAGCCGGGGGAAGCCGTTTCGAGGGCGGTCGCGTTGAGGCGCATCTCGGCGAAGGCTCGGAAGCCACAAGCCGCCTGCAACTTGAGCACGACAGCGCCGCCGCGAACCGTGGTCGATGTCAGCGGCGGCAGCGGGGCAGTGTCTTCGAACTCGTCGAGCGCGATCGGTTCGGGAGGGGGCGGGGTGTCGAGGTCGGCGGCGTTGAGGTGCTGCCAGCCCAGACGGTCGACCAGCGGTGAGAGGCGCTGAGGGCCCGTTTCGTCTTCGGCGGAGTAGAAGAAAAGGACGGTCGAGGCGGAGGCAATCAGGCGCGCGGTGGCGCGCTCGGCGCGGGCGTTGGCTTGCGCGGAGTCCGTGCCGGGCATCTGGCGGTCGTGCTGGAGAGGCCAGCCGAGCAGCGGGTTGGCGCGCTCCGGCGGAGGCCAGTTGGCGTCGGTGGCGCGCAGGAAGAACAGGGCGTCGAAGCTGGAGCCGGCGGCCTCGGTCGGCGTCATGATCTGCACGGAGGCGTTGGCAGAACCATGCGCGGCGGTGGCGGAGCGGGCCTGGCGCTCGAGCGCCGCGAGCGCAGTGGGGTAGTCGACGCGGGTGCCGCTGAAGTCGAGGGTGGACACGGCGTCGAGCGCGTGTTCCCATGTGCTGGCGTTGCGGAACTCGTCGGGGTTCAGGGGTCGATCGCCCGGCCAGGCAGCGGCGCGAAGCGTCTCGCGGATGAACTCCATCCAGTCGGCGTAGCTGCGGCGGGCGTCGCCAATGCGACTGGACTGCGTCGCGAGCGGGCCAAGGAACGCGGGCGCTTTGGGAAGGCTGGCGAGATGGTGGATGGCGATTTCGGGGCGCAGCATCGGCGTCTGGCGGAGGGTGAAGGCGTCGAAGGCGGCGCGGGCATTGATGTCGGCGGTGCTGCCGAGGTAGGGGGAGCGCAGCAGGGCGCTGACCTGCTCCAGGGGTAGCGGCGCGGCAAGCCAGCGGAGGAGGTCGAGCGCGGCGGCGGCCATCGCCGTTTCGGCGAGCGGCGTGCCGCTGGAGAAGGCGTAGGGGGTAGAGGAGAGGTCGGCGGCGATGGACTGCAATTCGGGCGCGAGGACGTTCCGCAGAGTGGAGTCGAGGCCGGCGCGGTCGTCGGCGAGTTGCGGAACAATGACAGCGATACGGCTCCACGGGTTCGTCGTGAGCGAGTGACGCAGCCAGTGCGCGGCGGTTTCAAGTTCTTGCTGCGGGTTCTCGGCTCGGACTACGGCGGTGTAGCTGGGCGTGTCGGCGAAGTCGAGGCGGGCAATCTCGCAGCCGCGCTCGGCAAGCGCCGCCAGAAGAGCCGAGCGGGCGGGGGTGTCGTCATCGAATCCGGCCAGAAGGATGCTGTGGGGTGGGGCTAGAGTTCCGCGGTCGGCATGCCCGCAGAGTGCGGCGCTTAGCTCGGCGGCGGAGAGGTACTGGTTGCGTTCGCAGCGGGAACGGAAAGCGGCCGCCCAGGTGGCAAAGGTGCGCGCATCGTGCGTGGTGGCGAAGCGGCGCAGGTCGGAGGGGGCCTCGTAGCTGGCCGCGAGGCGCCAGGCCGATTGGGCCAGGTCGGCGAGCGAGTCGGCTGAGCCGAGGGTGTTGGTTTCGGCCGACGCGGCGATGATTTCGCGCCAGAGAGCGTGCTCCTGGGCGGGATTGAGCAGGAGGCGGGATTCATGGCCCTCAGTGACGAGGTTGGACCACAGAGAATCGAGCCAGGCATTCCAGGAGCGGATCTGCGCGGGCTCCCATGCGGCGAGGCCGGCGGCTGCCTGGGTCTGGTTGTAGCGGGCGCGGAGGTCGGCGGCGGCGCGTTCGTTGGGCGCGAGGACGACTGCGCCAGCGGCGATGGCGTCGCGCAGGGCTACCGGGAGCGCGTCGCTGAGTGAGGCAGGCATGACGTACAGGTTATACGCCTGCCTTGTTCGGAAAACCGGGCGTCGGGAGTGGAACGGTGTGGGCGGCGAGGAGGTTCGTCGCGGGTGTCCAGAAGCTGATGGCGAGCAGACCGACGGCTGCCAAGAAGGGCACGGCCATCGCGATGCGCAGGGAGCCCATGTGGGTCGAAACCTGCCCCATCAGCCAGCTAAGCGCGGCGGCGCCCAGGCCCGAAACGGCGAGGATGAATCCCGCTGCACGCGCGGACGGGCGACGGCGCATCAGCAGGGCAAAGGTCGACGGGAAGAAAGGCGAGAGGCTGAGCCCGAGCAGGATGCAGCAGATCGAGATCGAAGTCGCCGAGCTGAGTCTGGCGAGCACTGGGATCAGGATCGCGGAGCACAGCAGACCGAGCCGCTGCAGCGTGCTTTCGTTCATGCGGCGAAGGATCAGAGACGTGAGCGCGCGCCCCGTCGTGAGCGCCAGCCACAGCAGCACGAGAGCAGATTGCCCGGCGATGAACTCGCCGCTGGAGTAACGGAGGGAGTAGGTCGGAATCCACTGCGAAAGACAGGTTTCGAGGCCGCCATAGAGGAAAAGCATCAGGCCGAAGGAGTAGAGAGCTTCGCGCGGCAGCGGCTGGGCTGGGGCTTCCCGTTCGGCATCGGCGGTTTCGTAAAGACGAGAGCGGTGCAGCCATCCTCCGGCGGCGACGACAAGGAAAGTTGCAGCGAAAACCGTGAGCAGGTTGCTCAGCGTGCGGTGAGGCAGAAACGCGGCGACGAAGAGGCCGGTAGTGACGGCTCCGAGGCTCCAGAAGAAGTTGATGATGGAGAGCGCCGAGCCGGTGTGTGCGCGGTAGCGGCGCCCGGCGAGAATGTTGGTGGAAGCGATGATCTGGCCCAGTCCGATGCCGCAGAGAAAGAGCGCCAGCGCGCCGGTCAGAAGCCCCTGCGCGAAGGCAAAGCTGCCGAAGCCGACGAAGGAGGCGATGAGGCCGAACAGGATTCCGTTACGCAGACGCGTGGGTACGGTGGCTCCTCCGACAAAGGCTCCGACGAACTTGGCGAAGAGGAGCAGGCCGGCCTGTGAGTCGGTGAGGTTCCACTGGTGGGAGAGGTTGGGCAGGATGGGGCCGAGCAGCACGGTGCCCATCCCTGAAAGCAGGAACCCGGCGCAGAGCCAGGGAGCGGACGGGCCGGATGAAGCGGGGAAGGTGCTTGAGGCTGGGCCGATTGGGTCTGTTGGATAGTCCGAATTCACGCTAGCTCCGTGGCAATCGGTGCGTAGCAGGTCGGGGACGCGTAGAAGGCGTCAGGACAACAAGGGTTCCAAACCCGCAGTAGCCGCCGCACCCGGTCGACTCTGTTCCGGAACCCAGATGGTGAGATGCTAGCACGTTCGATGCGGCTACAAAACATCGACGGCTATCATGGGAGGGTGAGAATGTTTGCGACGTGCGTGATTGCCTTGATGCTGGCGGGTTGCCGTGGAACTGAACCGAAGACGACGCCGGAGGAAAAGCAGTATCCAGTCCGCGGCGAAGTGATGGGCACCGACACCGGCACGGGCGAAGTCATGTTGAATCATGAGGCTATCCCCGGCTTCATGGAAGCGATGACGATGCCGTACCGACTGAAGGACCCGGGGATCATGTCCGAGCTGCATTCAGGGGACAGGATTACGGCGACGTTGAGCGTAGCCGGGCCGGGGAAGATGACCCTCGACCACATCGTGGTGATCGGGCAGGCGAGGCCGGATACGAAGCCCAAGGTGCAGTATCACGTGCCCGCTGTGGGAGATGCGGTGCCCGACTATCCGCTGCTGAATCAGAGCGGCCGACGAATTCGGCTGAGCCAGTTTCGCGGGCGAGTGGTGGTGCTGACCTTCATCTATACGCGGTGCCAGATGGCCGACTTCTGCCCCAGGATGAGTCGTAACTTCGCGGAGATCGACAAGGCGCTGGCGGGCGATCCGAAGCTTTATGCGAAGACGCACCTGTTGAGCATCAGCTTCGATCCGGCTTACGACACGCCCAAGGTGCTGCGCAGCTACGGCGGGGGCTATACGGGCAAGTTCACCGCGGAGACCTTCGACCATTGGGATTTCGCTGCGCCGTCCGTTACGGACCTGCCGAAAATGGAACAGTTTTACGACCTCGGAGTCACCGGCGAGGGGGCGAACGTGATGCATTCGCTGGCGACAGTTGTGGTCGGGAAAGATGGTAGAGTGGCGGCGTACTATCCCACCAACGATTGGACGGTGGATCAGTTGGTGAAGACGATTCGGGCGGCGGTTTAGAAAAGGAGAACGATCTTGGCGAAATTGACGGTCTCAATCGGTGTGCTGCTGGCGGTGCTGGGTGCGGGTAGTTACCTGTGGACGGGAAGTCAGCATCCGACGGCGCTGATTCCTCTCTGGTTCGGATTGGTGCTGGCGCTTTCCGGCGTGCTGGCCAATACGGAAAATCCCAAAAGGCGCATGCTTTGGATGCACATTGCAGTGACCTTGGGTCTGATCGGCTTTCTGGGAGCGGCGGCACGCGTGGTGATGGCTTCTATCGGCTCTACCAACGGGCGGCCGGTTGATGGGATCGCGATCGGATGCCAGGCCGCGATGGCGCTGGTGTGTGCGATTTTTGTGGGGTTGTGTGTGCGGTCGTTTGTGGCGGCGAGGCGCGGGCGGAGCGCGGCGTAGGAACACAGCTAAAGAGCGTGGGTCGTCTGGCTGTGGGACTCATCCAATAGCTCTACGGTAACGGCTGTGGTGTGACTAACGCGTTGATGCGAAAGCACTGCCGGGACGTACACTTAGAGGCACATGGGAAGTTTTGGACATTCGGGAATGAGCGGAGGCATGCGGGCCGACCGGCCGGCACGCGGGACCGGCAGGGCAGCAGGGGCGGATATGACGAAGGCCCGGCCCAAGCCTAAGTTGAAAAAGGTGCTTCCCGAGGTCTGGAAGCTGGTAAAGCCGCGGCGCTGGATGCTGGCGGGCAGCTTCCTGCTGATGATCGTCAATCGCGCTGCGTCGTTCGCGCTGCCACTGTCATTTAAACCGCTGGTGAATCAGGTGTTCGCTTTGGGGCGGATGGACCTGTTGCCGAGGATCATCTTCACGGTAGTCGGCGCAACGCTGCTGCAGGGCGTAACGTCCTACGCGCTGACGCAGATGTTGAGCAAGGGCGGCCAGCGGCTGATCTCGGAGCTCCGCACGCAGGTGCAGGCACACATCGGCCGTCTGCCGGTTGCGTTCTACGACGAGAACCGCACCGGAACGCTGGTCGCGCGCATCATGTCCGACGTCGAAGGCGTGCGCAACCTGGTCGGGACGGGGGTGGTCGACTTTGTCGGCGGAATCCTCTCGGCGTTGATCGCGTTTGCTTTGCTGATCCGCATCAACACGCGGATGACGCTGCTGACGTTCTGCATTCTGCTGGTTTTCGGCTTGATCCTGCAGCGGGCTTTCAAGACGATTCGCCCGATCTTCAGAGAGCGCGCCAAGATCAACGCCGAGGTGACCGGGCGCTTGACGGAGTCGCTGGGCGGTGTCCGCGTCGTGAAGGGATACCACGCCGAGGCGAGCGAGTCGAAGGTATTTGCCGCGGGTGTGCAGCGGCTGCTCGCGAACGTAGTCAGCTCGCTGACGGCGCAGTCGATCATGACGCTGTCGTCCACGGTGGTGCTCGGGCTGGTAGGTGGACTGGTAATGTTCCTCGGCGCCCATGAACATTCGCTGGGGCGGCTGGATACCGGATCCTATTTCACATTTACCTTCCTGCTCGCATTCCTGGTCGCGCCGATTGCGCAACTCGTCTCGATTGGAACGCAGTTGACCGAAGCGCTCGCAGGGCTTGATCGCACGACCGAGATTCTTTCCGAGCAGCAGGAAGACTCCGAGCCTGGGCGGAAACTGGCGCTGGAAAAGATTCGCGGCGATGTGCAGTTCGATCACGTGAACTTTGCGTACGAGGCAGACAAGCCCGTGCTGCACGATGTGAGCTTCGACGCGCGGCCGGGGACCGTGACGGCGCTGGTGGGCTCGTCGGGGTCGGGTAAGTCGACCATCATCAGCCTGGTCTGCGCGTTCCATACTGCGGGGAGCGGCAAGGTGCTCGTCGATGATCTTGATCTGGCTGAGGTCCGCTTAAGCAGCTACCGCCGGCAGCTTGGCGTAGTGCTGCAGGAGACGTTTCTGTTCGACGGCAGCATCCGCGAGAACGTGATGTTCTCCCGGCCGGAAGCTACCGATGAGGAGTTCGACCGCGCCTGCGGGATCGCGCGTGTGGATGAGTTCGCTCTGCGTTTTCCGGAAGGCTACGCGACGATCGTCGGCGAGCGGGGCGTCAAGCTATCAGGCGGACAGCGGCAGCGGATTTCTATCGCGCGCGCCATCCTCGCGGACCCCCGCATTCTCATTCTCGATGAGGCGACAAGCTCGCTGGACTCAGAGTCGGAGGCGATGATTCAGCAAGGCCTGAGCTACTTGATGGAGGGCCGGACGACGTTCGTGATCGCGCATCGCCTGTCGACGATTCGCCGCGCAGACCAGATCCTCGTGGTCGAGCAGGGACGCATCGTGGAACGCGGCACGCACGAGCAACTGTACGCGATGAGAGGCCGCTACTTCGACCTCTACACCCGGCAGCATGGGCTCGAGACCAACTTGTTCCTCGCGCCGGGCGAAGGCGACGGCGGGCTGGTTGAGGTTGAGGCGTAAGACCGCCCGCTACTTCGAAAGCGGCAAGTCAGAGTTGAAGATGTCCCGCACGGCCCGCCACTTACCGTCTTTCTCGTGCCTCCAAACCGTGACGTACTTACCGGTGTCGGTCGCCGTCGTGCCATTGGGTCCGTCGAACGACATCGTATAGGCCCCACTGGTGTAGGCCAGTTCGCCTGAGGCCGCTACTTCAACGCTTGTAGCCTGCCATGAAAGTTTCACTCCCGGAATGGCGAAGAAGCCTTTGAACAACTCGCGGATAGCGGTCTGTCCAGTGGCTATCGGTGCGTTCGGTGGATAGACCGACCCATCGGCGGAGACGGATTCCATGAACTTGTCGAGGTCTTTCGCAACCGCGGCCATATTCCAGGCGTGATCTGCTGCGGCAATAGCTTTTTGCGAGGCGCTCTGAGTCTGAGCCGTGCAAGCGACGGCGAGGCAAAGAGAAAGAAGTGTCAGGGAAAGGAAGCGATGACGCATGCTGACCTCGTTCGGATAGGGTGGGATGCAGCACGAGTGTACCCCGGCACGCGAGAGCGCGGAAGGCCCTCGCGCCGGGTTGTGAAGATATACTGGACTTTGGCGATTCGGTCACCGCGACGCGAGTTTAACCGAACGCCCGGCAGGAATGGGTCTGAAGCATGAGTGAGTATTTGGACAAGATCAAGTCGCCCGAAGACGTAAAGCGGCTTGGAATGGTGGAGCTGGAACGTCTCGCCGAAGAAATTCGCGAGCGGTTAATCATGAGCGTCTCGAAGACCGGCGGACACATCGGCCCGAACCTTGGTGTGGTCGAACTCACCATCGCAATGCACTACGTGTTCGACACGCCCAAGGACAGCTTCATCTTCGACGTCAGCCACCAGAGCTACGTTCACAAACTGCTGACGGGACGCGAGCAGCAGTTCCACACCATCCGGCAACCGGGCGGCCTGAATGGCTTCATGCTGCGCACTGAAAGCGAGCATGACAGCTT
>CAZZYB010000145.1:0-8891 GCA_964658125.1 uncultured Acetobacteraceae bacterium
GTTGGGTGTGACGTATGTGCTGCCGTGGGCGCTCGCTACCGTTGTGGCTAGTGGCGGCGCTTTGTGGAGCTTTTCGCTGCTGAGTCTGGCGCTGCTCGTGAGGGTGTCGGTGGCGCTGGTGGTGGGCGTGGGCATACTGCGCGATGGGCAGGTGCTGCGCGATATTTTGTTGCTGCCGCTACGGGATTTCTTTGGGTTAGGCTTTTGGGCCTGGAGCTATGCAGGAGATACGGTGGTCTGGCGCGGGGAGAGGTTTACGCTCCGGCGGGGCAGGCTGGAGAAGCAGGGTTAGAGTGTAGAGATCGGAGAGGACGAGGCGATGGGGCGGGGGCCGGAAGCGGCGTCGATGGAAATGCTGAGTGCCGCGCTTGGGGCGGATGGCCCGGCGGTTTGCACGGAGTTAGTGCAGCGCTTGCATGACAGAGACAAAGCGATTGTGGAGCGCGCGGCGCGGACGTTGAAGAAGATCTCCGAGGTGGACGGGGCGGCGTTATTTCCGTGGCGCAAGGCGCTCTTGGATGAAGCCTTTCGCGCGAAAGACGTGAGGGTGCAGTGGAACCTGAGCCTGGTCCTGGGGAGGCTGCCGTTGCGCGGGCGGGATAAAGCGCTGGCGGTTGATTTGATGTTTGAACGGCTCCAGGATCCAAGCGGTCTCAACAGGACGTTCGCGCTTCAGGCCTTAATGGATCTGTCGGTGAACGATGCGGCGTTGCGATGCAGGGTGCGGCCTATCGTTGAGGAGTTTGTGGAGAATGGAACACCGGCAATGAAGGCTCGGGCGAGGAAGTTGTTGGCGGAGCTGTAGCCTTTCTCGATTTGGCTCAAGTTTGAGTAGAGCCGCGTTCGCGCTTGCGCGATGCCCTCCTCTGGCGCAAAAGCGCGCTGAAGACGGGGTCTCCGGATTATGGGCGGGGTTAGCTTTGCGGTTCGTCGTTGCGGCGTGGTTCGTGGGGTCCACGAATATGGTCGTCGATGTCGGCCAGCTTTTCGTGGAGCTGGTTTAGTTTGCGGGAGAGGCCCTGGATTTCTGATTCGGCGCGGCGATTGACGTCGAAGTCGAGCTCGCCGCGGAGGCGGTCGCGGGTGTCCTGACGGTTCTGGCTCATCATGATGACGGGCGCTTGAATGGCGGCGAGCATCGAGAGAAACAGGTTGAGCAGGATGAAGGGGTAGGGGTCCCAGGCGTGGAAGCCGAAGATTGTGTGGCGGCCCATGAAGATGTTGATGAGCGTATAGGTGATGAGCACGACGGCGAAGAGGATGATGAAGGTCCACGAGCCGCCGAAGGCTGCGACATGGTCGGCGATGCGCTGGCCGACCGTCATTTCTTCTTCGATGAGTTCGTTGGAGTTGCGGGCGGCGCGCTCGCGGATGAGGTGCTGCGAGGCGTGCATCTGCCGGGCGAGGACGGTGAGCATATCGAGGCCCGCCATGGGTTTCTTTTCGAGCAGGACGGAGATGTCCTGGCGATCGACCTCGAGGCAGGTGGCGGCATCGACGGCTACGGCGGTGGTTTGGTGGAGCGTGCCTTCGAGCATGGAGGCGAAGCCGAAGATTTCGCCGTGGCCGGGCTGGTCGACCAGGACCTCCTGGCCGTCGGCGTCTTCGATGGTGACGTGGACCGTGCCCGAGACGACTACGTAAGCGCCCTTGCTCTCTTCGCCGGCTTTGTAGATGCGCTGGCGGGCGGTGAAATCACGCAACTCGACGTGCGAGGCGAGGACGCTGAGCTCGTCGTCGTCGAGCAGGGAGAAGAGTGGGACGTGGCGGAGTTCTTCCGGTTTGCAAGGCATACAAGCAGAGTGTAGAGCGTAGAGCGAAGAGTGAAGATAATTTATTGCGAGTCAGCGATTGGGGCGGTTACTGATGATTTCTTTGCCGCCGCCAGTGGCGACGATGTAGATGGGGCCGGGGAGGGCGGGGAGGTTGCGGGGGGCGTCGGAACTGGTGGTGGATTGCCAGAGGAAGATGCGCTGCGGGCCGGGCCATTTTTCGGCGAGGGTGGCGGGGGTTTCGAAGATCGCAGGGGCGTCGGGGAAGAAGCTGCCGTACCAGAGGTTGGAGCTGCGGCCTTCGAGGATGTGGATGTCGTTGCGCTGGAGGTAGAAGCCGAGAGTACTGCCGGCTTCATACTCGCCGTGTATGGCTATGAGGTCTTCGGGGTGGAGTTGGGGGGCGATCTGTTTGGCGAGGTGCGCGGAGGTTAGGACGGGGGAGAAGGTTCGGAGGCCGAGGTGGGCGGCCAAAAGGAAGCCGAAGGCTCCCGCTGCAAGCGCGAGGGTTGCGGCGTGAGGTTTGGCTCTGCGGCGGAGGATGAGGCTGGTTAGCGGGCCGAGGAAGAGGCTGATGGCAGCTAGGGCAAGGGGAAGGCGGAAGAGGCCGAGGGCTTGGGCGTTGAGGTCGAGGAAGTGGCCCATGCTGAGGGCGTAGTCGCCCGGGTTCTGGGCGAGGAGTCGGGCCAGGTCGGTGTTGGGGGCGGGGGATTTGGTGTGGAGGAGAAAGTAGGTGGCGGCGATGGCGAAGAGGGTGCCGAGAGTCAGGAGGGCGTAGAGGCAGCGGTCAATCTCTCTGCGTTTCCCGTTCATGCTGGGCGGGTATCTTAGAGGCGTGCCGCCGTCTCGACTTACCAGCCAACCTGATAGAAGGATCGCGAACGCGGGAAGCGCAGGAAGGACGTAGTATTCCTGCCGCGAGGAAAACGCGAAAAACAGCAGGATGAATGCTGCCCATAGTACGAGGAAGATCTGTGGTGTAGCGAAGGATCGGAGGCGCGGGAAAACTCGCAGGTCGCGCCCTATATAGGTGTTGAAGCTGGCGCGGATTGGTTTCAGGACCGCGTGCAAAAGGAACGCCGACCAGGGCATCATCCAGATGAAGCAGAGGCCCCAGAAGAGGTAGAGGGGGGCGGTGTCGTAATCGTGGGGGACGCGGAGGTTTAGGTAGCGGAGGAGGTGCTCGTTCATGAAGTAGAACCAGAACCAGCCGCGGACGTTGCCGTCGGTGGGGAGGGGGACTTGCCAGTGGCCTCCTACGAAGTGGAAGGGGGTTGGGTGGCCCTGGGTTGGGTTGGCTAGTCCCGCGAGAATGTGCCACGGGGCAGCGATTAGGAGGAAGAGGCTGATTTCGGCGAGTTCGTGGGTGCGGTGGAAGCGGGCCCACGTGCCTTTGCGCCCTCGGGTGAGCACCAGGTACAGGAGCGCGATGGCGACGGGGAAAACGACACCGATCAGGCCTTTGGTCAGCACGTTGAGTGCGCAGGCGATGGCAAAACCGGCTCTCCAGCGGAAGCGCGTTTGTTCTTCAGCGTCTCCGCGCCAGAATAAGTAGAGGGCGAGGGTGGTCCATAGGCAGACTGCGGCGTCGGGGATGGTGATGCGGGTGAAGATGAAGATGCCGAAGCTGCTGAGGATGATGAGTGCGGCGTAGAGACCGGCTCTGGTGCTGTGGAAGGCTCGGCGGGCAAAGGCTTCGACGAGGAGCGCGAGGGCGAGGATGGTGAAGGCTAACGGGAGACGCGCGGCAGCGGCGAGTGCGTCGGGTGTTGTGGCTCCGAAGAGTTGGAAGGCCTTCATGCTGGCGGCCATCGACCAGTAGAGGAGCGGCGCCTTTTCGAGGTAGCGGATGCCGTTGGCGTACAGGGTTACGTAGTCGTGGCGGAGGAGCATCTCGCGGGCTACTTCGGCGTGGACGGAGTCGGCGTCGTCTAGGAGTGCGGGGGTAACTAAGGTGAAGCTGGCATAAAAAATGGCCCAGAGGATCAGGATGGTGATGAGTGTGGAGCGCGGCTGGGTGGGGGCTGCGGGCATTGATGTTAGTGTATGCGGGCTTCAGCGGATGTAAGTGCAAACGCGGAGTTCGCGGTGTACTCCAAGTTTGCGCAGAGTGATTCCGTACGGTCGCGTAAACTTAGCGCGATGGCAGAGATGAAGCCAATACGGGTGGAGCGGCAGGAGCTGGTGCAGGTGGCCGGGCCGGCGGCGGAGATGGTGTTTGGGGATTGGTATCCTGCGCTGCGGGCTGAGGGTTTGGTCAAGGGTGGGACTGCGGTGACTACGCTGCTGGGGATTCCTATGCTGCTGGGGCGGAAGAGCGATGGGGCGCTGTTTGCCATGCGTGACCTTTGTCCGCATCGCGGGATTCCGCTGTCGGCGGGGTGGTTCGATGGTGAGACGGTGCAGTGCAAGTATCACGGCTGGCGTTTTGAGCCTTGCGGTGGGCAGTGTGTGGAGATTCCTTCGCTGACTTCGCATGACGGGTTGGAGCCGACGAAGATTTTTGCGAACTCGTTTCCGGTGGTCGAGCGGGATGGATATGCGTGGGTTTATGTGCCGCCGGCCGGGGCGGGGCGGGTGGTGGATTTGGCGGCGCTGCCGGCGGTGCCGGAGCTGCCAAAGTTTGGGGCGCGGTATCGGTCGGCGCATTTGACGGCGGATCTGCCTTGTAATGTGGATCATGGGATTATTGGGTTGATGGACCCGGCGCATGGGCCGTTCGTGCATCGGGCGTGGTGGTGGCGATCGGCGGCGAGTATTCATGAGAAGACGAAGCATTTTGAGCCGATTCCGGAGGGGTTTCGGATGTCGGCGCATACGCCTTCGTCGAACTCTGCGCCCTATAAATTGCTCGGAAAGCCAGTAACGACGATCGATTTCGTGCTGCCTAATCGTCGTTTTGAGACGATTGTGGCTGAGAAAAATGGCAAAAAGAGGTGGTTTGCGTCACTCACTACGGTGACTCCGGTGACGGCTTCTACGTGCCGGATCGATGTGCTGGCGGCGTGGGATATTGCGTACTACGTTCCCTTCGTCACGCCTGTCGCAAAGTACTTTGGGGCGCGGTTCGTGGAGCAGGACCAGCAGACGATGATCGAGCAGGCTCGGGGTTTGAGATCGAACCCGGGGCTGATGCTGATCGACGACGCGGACAAGCCGGCGAAGTGGTACTTCGCGCTGAAGCAACGACGGTTGAAGGGTGAAGGCGAACATCCGCTGAGTGGGCCGGTGGCGTTGCACTGGCGGAGCTGAGAAATTCTTAGAGGCCGAAGAGGGTTTCGATGTCCCTGCTCCCTCTGACTACATGCAAAATTAGTACGTCCTGATCGTCAACGCGATACAGGATAATGTACTTTCCGACGGCAAAACTGCGCATGCCAAGGCGCAGGTCTTCGTTACGGCGGCGACCGATGTATGGATTCCTGGATAGCAGATAGAAATGCTTTGTCAGGGAATCGATGAAGCGGTCCGCCACATCCATGCTTCCGCTTTCTGTGGCGATGTAATACCAGATGTCGTCCAGCTCGGCTTCTGCTTCGGCGGAAACGCGGTGGGCCATCAGCTTTGTGCGGCTTGTTCTGCGGCAACCCGCGCTCGTCCGCGCTGTTTTACATCGTTGGCCAGCTCATACATGGATTGTTCGGTGATGATGCGGCCTTGACCGAGTGCAAGGGACGCTTCGGCCATATCGACCATCCCCAGAACTTCCGACCGGGTACGCTCCCGGCGCTCCCACAGAGCGAGAGCCTCCTGCACCACATCTTCTTCGTGATGAATCCTGCCGATTTCAATGGCGTGACGGGCGAATGCTTTCTGGTCCGGCGTGAGCTGAACTTCCATCTCTTGAGAGTAGGAAGGCCCAGAGCTTGTGTCAATCCGTTTTCCGGCGGTCTCGCTGTGCAACGTTGGTTGGGTTGGACCGAAAGCCACTTCTACACTCAATGGCGAACGCAGATTTCCTTCGGGAATGACAAACAAGAAAGGTGAAGTCAACAGGGAGGGAGCGTCAGGACCGCGCGAAGGCTAACAGGGGTTCAACGTTGTGGGTGTCGGCTGCCTGGAGGGCGCTGATGTAGCGGTGGCGGATGTCTGTGGGGGAGAGAATGGCGGTGCTGCCCCAGGTGAAGGGTGGGCGCTTCAGGCGGACTGCGAGAATGTCTGCGAGGAGGCGGGTGTGGCGGCCGTTGCCGTTCGAGAAGGGGTGGATTTGGACCAGCTGGTGGTGGAGGCGGATGGCGATTTCGTCCGGTGGGTAGGTGGCGTGGTCGAGCCAGTAGCGGAGATCGCCGAGGAGGGTGGCGATGGCGTCCCGGATGCAGTGGTGGGGGATGCCGAGGTTCTTTTCTGAGCTGCGGTATTTGCCGGCCCACTTCCAGGTGTGGCGAAACATGCGGCGGTGCAGGTCGCGGAGATGGGCTTCGGATGGGAAGGCGGGGTTGCGGAGCTGGCGGGAGGCGAAGGCCCACTCGTTGGCTTCGAGGATGTTGAGCCGCTCGAACTCGTTCAACTCCTCGCGGGTGGAGAGGTTGGGGATGAGGTCAAGCTGCTCGTCGGGGTTTAGTGCGGTGCCGTTTTCGGCGTGGGCGAAGAGGTCCATGAATTGGTGGGAGGGTTAGTGCGAGCGCTTTTTGAGGCGGCGACGGGTTTCTTCCGTCACCGCCTCGGCGACGCGGCCGACGGCCTGGTCTTCGAGGAGCATGGTGTGCTCGACGCGTTGGACGTCGCGCTGGGCTGCGGCGCGGGTGCGGCGCTCGGCTAGCTCGGAGAGGCTGCCGGCGCGGGGGACGAGAGCGTAGACCAGGTCGCAGTCCATCGCGTTGGCGGCGGCGCGGAGGCTGCGAAGGGTGATGCGGTCTTCGGCTTCGGACTTTTCGAGCTGCGCGGGTAGGTGGCGGCTCGTGCCGAGAGTGTTTGCAACGTCGGCGGCGGACAGGCCGAGAGCTTCGCGGACGGCACGGAGCCAACCCTTCTGCGGGCGCTGGGGGGTGGCGCCGAAGGGTGTGAGGGCGCGGTCGAGCTGGGTCTGGCGAAGGTGCTGGAAGCGGCGGTTCATGTATATCTTTATATCACCAAGGAGTGGTGGAAGGATAGGTATAGATATACGTGTTGTTGGAAGTGGCTATCTATACATAGCCTAGAATGCACGGACTCCTTCTTCTACAACGAGTGCGTCCACGTCGATGTTGAGGGCCCGGCCGAGCGAGCGGAAGCCTTCGTGCCAGGCTGGCGACCAGTAGGTGGAGTCGGTGCGGCGGAGGAGGTCGTTCCAGATGTTTTGCGCCTGCCAGAGGTTGACTTCCATCGGAAGCGTGGCGATGCTTTCGGCTATGGCTAGCGTGTCGTTGAGCACGGTGTTCGATTGGTTGACGGCGGCTGCGGATTCGAGGCGGACCATGGCGCGCTTCATGCGCTTGTCGGCGGTGAAGCTTAGGAGCGGCGCGTCGAGGACTACGCCGTCGATCTGGGCTCGGCTGAGGAGGCGGGAGATTTCGGAGGCGTCGTAGGTTTCGGCTTCGAGGGCTTTGCGGAGGCTGGCGTTGATGGCGAAGCCGGCGGCTACGGCTAGCGCGGGTGGGGCTGATACGCCCGATTCGGCGAGGAAGTGAAGCAGGGTAGCGTGCTCCTCGTAGATGCGCATGAGCGAACTTTCGACTTCGGCGAGCGTCTGGTTGAGGATGCTTTTGAGGATGCGGTGCTGCTCGTCGGCGAAGAGGGACGTGAGCGAGTAGAGGGTGTTGCCGAAGAAGCGGTCGATTAGCCGGATTAGTTCTGGTAAATTTGCGCGGCCGATGCAGAGGCGGGCGGCGGCGGTGAATTCGAGCCAGGCTGGGGAGGCTGACGATCCCACCTTAGCCGACGATAATGCGGTCGGCGAAGATGGGTCACCCGCCTTTGCAGTGGGGGGGAAGAGGGTGGTGGCGGGTTCGTTGGGGTCGTAGCGTTTGACCGCGGCGGAGAGGTTCTGGTCGCCGAGGTGGAGGACCGCGAAACAGATGTTTTCGCACTCCTCCGTGATCCGGGAGCGGATTTCGGCACGGCCCAGGGCTACGCGTCCGCGGCCCGAGGTGAAGACTTCGTAGGACTGGCGCCGGAGTTCGAAGCAGAAGAGTTCGCCTCGGTCTGGGTAGTTGCGAAAGATGCTGCTGATGGCGTAGTGGGCGCCCACGTGTTCGAGGTCTACGCGGGCGTCGGTGACGTAGCGGCGGTAGACTTCGGCGCCGTTGCCTATCTCTGGTACGTTGCTTTCGGCGCGGGCGAGGATTTCGAGGAACTGGGCTTCGAGGGTTGCGGCTTCGGGGCCGAACAGCTTGGCGGCGAGCTGGAGGACGCGGCCGGCGTAGGCGATGATCTGCACGGTTTCTATGCCGGAGACCTCGTCGAAGAACCAGCCGCAGGAGGTGTACATGAGCTGGGTGTGGCGCTCCAGCTCGAGGAGTTCGAGGACGGTGATGCGTTCTTCGGGGGTGAGTGTGTGGGTGGCGTGGGCGTCGAGGAAGCGGTTGACGCTGTCGGGCGAGCGGTCGAGCATGACCTGGATGTAGGCGTCGCGGGCTGACCAGAAGTCGATGAGGAGAGGCTCGGCTATGGCTTCGGCGAGGGGAGCGGTCTTGTCGCGGAGGAGGTCGAGGGCTTCGCGCAGGGGGCCGCGCCACTCCTGGTTCCAGCCCTGCTTGCCGCCGTTGCAGCCGCAGTTGGAGCGCCAGCGTTCGACGCCGTGGGAACAGCTCCAGGAGGTGTCTTCGGCGACTTCGGCTTCCCATTGCGGTGGGAATTTTTCGAGGAACTCGCCGTAGTTGGTGAGGGTGGCGAAGTCTTCTTCCTCGATGCAGTGGAGGGCGTAGCTGAGGGCCATTTCCCCGTGTTTGTGGTGGTGGCCGTAGCTCTCGCCGTCGGTGGCGACGTGGGCTAGCTGGGGCTCGTTCGCTGGTTTGTTGGGGTCGAGGCCGGCTACCAGGCGCTCGGCGAAGTCTTCTCCGGAGTTGAGCAGGCCTTCGAAGGCGATGGCGCGGGATCCGGGGCCGTCGTAGAAGAAGACGTTGATGGTGCGGCCGTTG
Organism: uncultured Acetobacteraceae bacterium; assembly: GCA_964658125.1. GTDB lineage: Bacteria > Acidobacteriota > Terriglobia > Terriglobales > Acidobacteriaceae > Granulicella. Next base: position 8,828 of record CAZZYB010000145.1, read on the forward strand.
TCGAGGTGGATGAGGTAGGGGTGGGTCGGGTCAACGTCGGCGTTGGGGGTTTCGGTCCAGTCGT
>CAZZYB010000146.1:0-8842 GCA_964658125.1 uncultured Acetobacteraceae bacterium
ATAACAGCCGGAGAAGCCAATGACATGGACGTTCTCTTCATCGCGCCCAATTGCGTGTGCGACGAAGCTGGCGCATTCCACGGTGTAAATCACGAGGACAATGTTGCGAATGCCCTTGCGCCCGTCGCTTCGCAGGTACCCTGGCCACATCGATTCAGTCATACCTTGTATCTCCGGGAAGGCCAGTATGCACGTCCAGTCCTCCGGAACGCTCATCCAGTTGACTCTTGCAGTTATGCAGATGTACCCACGTTCCAATTGCAATGGGGATAGTTGCTGTCCCGATGGGAACCCCATACTTTATGATCGTCTCGCCTGCGGCGATAGGATGTATAGCGACTTTATGGCCCAACTCAATGGGGTCCTGTAGCTGAATCGCTTGCTCGTTGCCATTGCCAAGAATTTCCACGTGCCCTGTCTCTGCAGTCTGCAGCATCGTCGCGACGTTGTCCGCAGGGCGTATTTGGAAGCAGGCGGCGGTTCTGGAATATTCGACGCTAGAGGATGCCATATTTCCTGAATGCCTCAGTTGTGCTCACCCCAGACTCAATCTCTGTTCGCACGAGTTTTTCTCCCGACGCCTTTTCAAGCGCGAGCGTTATCACGTCTTGCTCCACCGTGTGAGGGATGACGAGCACACCGTCTACGTCGCCGAAGATCAGATCGCCTGGCGCAACGCTTACGCCACCTATTTCGACAACGCACCGAAAGTTCGTTACGACAGAACGTACCCCGGCGTCCTGCGCGAAGCTACCACGACTGAAGACCGGCCACTCCTGCTCCAGGATTCGCGGCGTATCCCGATGGAAGCCATCGATGACCGCACCGGAGCCGCCGCGCGCCTTCGCGGCCGCCGTCATAATCTCACCGAAGGCCGCACAGTTCTGCGAACCGCCGGTCGCAACGTAAATCTCCCCGGGCGCGATTTGGTCGAGCGCCTCCGTAAGCCGCCCGAACGGGCTGGCCTGCGGTCCCGCAACGTCCACAATCTGTACCGGCATTGCGCGTCCTACGATTCGCATCCCCGGAGCGATTGCCCCAATGGGCTGAGGCAGGAACTGATGCCAATGACCCAGATTGTCGAGAATATCCCCAACCACGGGGGTGTAGAGATGCTTGCGTACGAGGTCAAAGAGATCGGTATCGTTTTCCCATTTCATCCTGGAAAGAACGATACGTTTCTTTACATCATCTTGTAAACTTATGATGACCGAAGTATATGATCGGTCTTACTTATGGATTTCCAGCAGCTCAGGATATTTCGCGTCGCGGCCGCATCGGGTGGATTTACGAAAGCCAGTGAGCAGCTCAATTTGTCTCAGTCCACCGTCAGTCAGCACATGAAGCATCTGGAGGATTCTCTCAACTGCCAGCTGTTCTTGCGTGTAGGAAAACGTGTCTATCTGAACGAAGCCGGTAAGTTGTTGCTGAACTATGCCGACAAGATTTTCAGCGAATTGAATAACGCCGAGATGGCCGTCCGCGAACTGAATACGCTGCAGCGCGGGACGGTACGCCTGGGTGTTGGGGCGACGACGTTGATCTATCTTCTGCCCCGAGTATTGAACGGCTATAGGAAAAAGTATCCGCAGATCGAACTGATCGTTTCGACTGCAAGTACAGAGTTGCTGATGCAGTCTGTTTCCGCCCGTACTCTCGACTTGGCCATTGTCATGCAGCCCGTCGTCGCCGGATCGACTCTACAGATCGAGCCAATTATGCGGGAAGAGCTTGTGGTTGTGATCAACTCCAAACATGAGATTGCAGGCAAGAACATCCTCACTCCAGAAGACCTCAAACGCCTGCCCTTTATCTCCTATCTCCGGCAAACATCGATGCGGTCGTTAGTGGAATCGTACTTCGCGGCGGCGGGCGTGGAACCGAACGTCACTATGGAACTTGAGAATATTGAGGCCATAAAGAGTCTGGTTCGTGCGGGGCTCGGCGCAGCCGTGCTGCCACGTTGCAGCGTGGCTGGAGCAGCGGACGGCGCGGGGCTGAAAACGCTGCGGATTAAGGGGATACCGATGTCCAGAGAACTTTGCCTGGCAATGCCAAAAAGCGACATGATTCCCATGGCGATCAGGAAGCTTGCCGTTCGCATCATGAAAGCTCTTCCAAATGCTCAACGCGTGACAGCATCCGAAAGCTAATTGGCGGAATAGATCATCTTCATGCAGTAAATCTATTGGAACAATAAAGATTTAGGCGGTACCATTCGCTCGGAAGATAATTCTCCTCCCATGGTGTGCGCCCGATGTATATTCGCTCTCTTAAAGATGCAGAGCCGTTTGAAGTCGCCGGCATTAAATTCGGAATGCTGCTGCCCCGCGATGTCACGGACTCTGTTGAAGTCGTGTGGGAAAAGTTGCGTGCGGACCAGGCGACGCCGATCGATCGGCATCCGACGTTCGACCAACTCTTCTTCATCTTGAAGGGGACAGGTGAAGTCACAATTGGAGAGAGCAAGTCGATCGTAGGACCGGAAACGGTCGTCTTTATACCCAGGAATACGGACCACAATATCATCCCGGTGACGGAAGAAGGTCTGGAATATATCTATTTCATCGTCTGGGGTGCGGGGGTTCCGGAATCTGAAAAGGGCTGGAAGCGAAACTACCTGCAAATTCATGAGCGCCGTGTTCACCCAGCGAGTGAGTGATGGGGGTTTGTAATGTCCCCGCATGAGGTAAGTGGAGCAGACGGCGTGGCGATCGGCCGTTTCGCCATAAATCGCTGGTTCCCGCAGGGCGGTTGTGTTCCAAAGTATGTGTTCGAACTGATTGCGCCATCGGCATCTTTACACTGCCCGTCCCATTGGAACCACCTTTAGCTCTCTACCACGATGTTGACGGGCCCGAGCAGTCCGGAGGGAGCGAGGCTGTGACCCTCGCGATGAAAGTAGTTCCACGTTGTAAACGTGAAGCGCTCTTTGGACGGGCGTGGGTTTCCTTTCAGGAACCAATCGGGAAGCTCTTTCAAAAAATAGCCTCCCTTCAGCACCGGGTCGCCCATCTGCCACGTGATGTCCGCGGGCTCCAGTTCGTCCCCGATAAGACGGTTTGCCCAGACATTGGCGACGTCCACCTGCACGTCATTGGCGCCAGGGCGCAAGGCGGAAGAGATGTCGATGCGCCACGGGTCGGTCCATACCACGCCAACTTCCTTTCCATTGACGCTGACCGTGGCGATGTCCTTGACGGATCCGAGGTCGAGCCACACCTTCGCGCCATGCGGTGTCTCCGGCAAGTGAAAGCGCTTCTTATACATTCCAGTACCTGAGTAATAACGGATGTTCTTTTCAGGGCGTTGAGACCAATCGTCCAGTGACACGAAAGTTATGGCGGCGGGTCCGCCCCAGCGTGGGTCGAAGGATACATCCCAACTTCCATCGAGCGCGAGAAGAAGCTTCGACGGCGCCTGGTTCGGTGCACTCGAATGAGAAACCTTGCGCGGGTTCCGAAAGATGATGAAGAAGCTTTGCGTGGCTTCAAAATGGAGATTGAATGTGACGCTGCTCTGGTCCTGTTCGATGGCGTTGAGATCCTTCATGGTGCCCCAGACAGGATCCCAAAGTTCGGGGTGAAGATGACCGATAGGGAATGTACACCTGGCCGTGCCTGAATTTTTCGCAAGATTGGCGATGAAGTAGATGTGCTCTTTGCCATGTAGCCGATGGATGCTCTGCAATTCGATTTGGGCTGGCTGCTGCGGAACGAGGACAGCGCTCGTATCGGCTGACGCGGCAACGAAGTCGCCCGCTTGCAGAAGCGTCTGGCAGCGCCACAGGTAGGTAAACCAAGCTTTACCGGGCTTCCACCATGTCTGGTATCGCCCAAGGTGGATGCCCCATTGGCCCATGGCATTGCCGGGTTGATGCTGCGCTCCCCAGGGTTGCTGAACGAAGTGGTGGATGTTGAAGCGATTGACGCCATCGCAGAAAGCCGCGTCCCCAATGGGTTTTAGCCATGCGGGATGTGCCTGCCATGCCGCAAGTTCAGGCGCCGTCGTAAAGGCTTCGGCGCCGATGATGCGTTGCCCTAGCCGATGCGCCGTATCGTTGACATCCCGATTGGCCACCGGGGAATACTTTTCGTTATGCGTCCAGAACTCCATGTTGGCGTGGTCGAGATATTGCATGACCTCGGGTGTCTTCCACGGACCTTCATAGGGCTCGGCCACAAACTCCAGACCATACTCGTGTGCGAGGGAGCGAGGCGTGGCCCAGTAACAGTCACGGTAGAGATCCGCAACGGTTCGTTTGAAATCCTTCTTGAACTGCTCGGTTCTGGATGGAGTTTCAAGGGTGCGGCCAGCAAAGATGGGAAGAAAAGTAAGGATGTCGTAACCGCGGCGATGCCTGAACTCCTCGCGCATCTTGGGTGTCCAGGTTGGGTCGCCCGCCTCATAACTGTCGAAATATAAGGTGCTCAAACCGGGGTTGCCGATCAGATCTCCGACATGCCGCTTGATATCGTCGAGGACGTGCCGGCAATGGAATGTGACTGCTTCCACGCTCATCTTGTCGCACTCCATACCCATGGCGTCCCATTGCGCAGGCTGGATCATGGCGCCGGTCGTGGTGTGGCCGAAGCGGTAGACCGACCAATGGCCAGGAGGCGCCTCCCAGATGAGTTCGCCGTCGAGGTCCATGTGCTGGGAGAGGTCGAGGACCTTGTCCATGGAGGGAACCCCGTCGGCTGGCAAAGCGATTACGGCGATGTCGCGATAATAACTGCGGCGCCCTTCGACGATAGGCTTGCCATCACGCCCTAGCGAAGGAATATAGACGATGGGAAACTGAGCGTGAGGGTGCGGGTCGACGACGGCCCGAGGGAGCTTGACCTTTACGGACGATCCGCCGGTGATCTCCTGTTTCGACCAGATGAGTTCCTGCATGGCCAACTCAGGAGTGATCCATGGCCCTCCGCTACTTTCGTAGCCTGCGCAATTATGCAGAAGCAATTCGAGGCCGAGGCGGCGGCACTCGGACGCAGCATGACGAACCATGGCCCACCAAGGCTCTGTGTAGGTGACTATCTCAGGGGTCGGACTCTTTTGAATGACCCCAGCCCACGGAGTCAGCGTGTCGGCGAGGCTGAAGATCGTCGCTCCACCAATGCCTGCTTCTTTCATCGCTTCAAGATCAAGCGTGATTCCTGACTTACTGATGTTGCTGCCCATCCACATCCAGAGGACGTAGGGACGTGTGGAAGGAGGTGGATTGGTGAAAGCCTTGGCGAGATCTGAAACCGGGTCCGGCATGTAGCCCAATGAAGAGCCGGCAGGCGACATGTGGCGTACGAGAAATGGCGAACCTGCCAGGGCTTTGAAGACTTCTCTGCGGGTCGGCATGCTGAACGATCTCCTTACTGCTTCGTACGAGAAGAAATGGCTACCGCTGAGTGTGGGCAACCTGAAGATCTTTGATTGAATGGAGTTAACGATTGATTGCAACGGTAACGTTTACTATATGTGCCTCGGATGCGGAATTCAATGTTTGGCAAGCAGGGAAATCAACGGAGGTTCTCGTCTACAACTGGAAAAAGGCAAAGGGTGAAGTGAGATTCGAACTGAAGTGGAGATGCAGTCATTACCTTCTTCACGAGACTTTTGCATCCAACGATTTGAGGATCAAATCTTATTCGATGGGATAATCATTCGATGCAGATGAAGGAAGGCAACGAACGCGGGCTGCCTTCTCTCCTCTGGATGCAGTGCGCACTCGTCCTGGCCGGAGTGGCGACAGTGCTGCTCGGCCCTAACCTGCCTTTTCTGGCGGAGCGATGGCATCTGGACGACTCTCAAAGCGGACTGCTTTTATTGGCGCAGTTCTTTGGGGCGTTTCTTGGTGGGGTTACGGTTTCTGCGAGGCCAGGACGCGAACTCATCGCCGGCATTGTCGCGACTATTGCTGGTTTGACAACCTTTGCGGAAGCTACGGGTATCCGATTTGCGTGCATCGGAATCGCTGTGATGGGGTTTGGAATCGGGCGTCTGATCACAAGCACCAATCTCGTCGCCGCGTGGCAGTTCCCGGCGGATCGGCGTTCGGTGCTTTCCAAACTGAGCTTTTCGTGGGGAATCGGCGCGATGCTTTCACCTGTGCTCTCCGCTTTTCTGACTCCGCGATTCGATCTTCGATCGATATTGATCGGCTTCGCCGCATTGTTTGTAATCCTGCTGGTGGCGCTCCTGGTACGCTCGACCCGATTAACCTACCAGGCGCGATATCGTTCCAATTCACAGCAGGATTTCATCGGATTGCGACCCGGAACCCTGATTGTGTTTGCTACGGCATTTGCGCTTTATGGTGGCCTGGAATGTTCGCTGAGCGGATGGATGACAACCTTTGCGCTTCGCTTCGGAAGTCTTCGCATTGCTACCAGTGAATTTACTTCTTTTCTCTTGTTGGGAGGAATCACAGCTGGAAGGCTCCTAGCCGCTTACCTTCCTGAAAGTCGCAGCGACCGGGTCATTCTTCGAGTGACGCTCTCATCAAGTATTGTTTGCGCGTGTGTGCTCGCGCTCGCTCAAACGCCTTTGATGATGAGCGTCTGCGCTACGCTGCTCGGGTTCAGCCTAGCGGCTGTCTTTCCCACGTTGTTTTCGCTGTTGATTGCGCAGGCTCCATTGCCTCGGCAGGCCGGTTTCGTGAACGCGCTGGCCGGGCTCGGGGGAGCGATCTTTCCCTGGTTGGTGGGCGTCCTCTCAGCAAGAACAGGTTCGTTGAAGTTGGCTCTGATCATCCCGTTAATCGCCGCCATTACGCTGCTCTGGATGACGTTTGCGAGGGAGTAAAAGCCTGCGTCAGCTAGAAGATGCCCGCTGCACCAGCGTGGGTGTAACGATTGTCTTCCTCGGCCTCTGGGAGGCAGCGGGTTTGAGCAGATTGAAGATCATTTTGGCAAGCTGCAGACCGATCTCCTGGGTGTTTTGATCGACGCTGGAGAGCGGCACGCGCAGAGTGTCAGAGAAATGATAATTCCCGCATCCTACAATCGCTATGTCTTCGGGGACCCTGATACCCGCTTCGAATGCCGCGAGCATTGCGCCGATTGCAATGGTGTCGTTGAAGCAAAACAGAGCATCGGGTCTGGGGGAGAGCGCCAGAACCTGCTTCATCGCAAACTCGCCTGTATCTCTTCGTCCTGTGTATGGATTGCTCTCGACGACGTAGCCCTTGTGCACCTTCATGCGATGTTTCACCATCGTCTTCAAATACCCTTCACACCGCTGGTCTCCGATGTTGTTCGCGGGACCGCGAATGTGAGCGATGCGCCGTCGCCCCTTCGATATGAGGTGCTCGATGGCGACATCGCCCACGTGATGATCGTCGGTGCCAACAAAGTTGCAGGCTAATCCGGGGAAATATCGGTCAAGCAGAATAAGAGGAGGGCCATTCTCCATCGTCTTTTGAAGATCGGTCCCATCCAGTTGAACTGATGACACAACCAAGGCACCTAATCCTTGCGCGAGAAGATGCTGAATCTCATCCTGTTCCAGTTGTCCATCGCCATCGGAGGAGCAGACGATGAGGAAGAGGCCCTTCTTCCGCAGTGCGCCCGAGAGCACCTTCGCGATTTCGGTGAAGAACGGGTGGATGAGGTCGGGGACCAGCAGCCCGATGAGTGAACTCCTGCCGGTGACAAGGCTTCGCGCTGTCAGGTTTGGACGATAGTTGAGATCTTTGACCCGCTGCATAATGCGGGCTCGTGTCTTCTCAGCGATATCCGGATGCCCCTTGATGGCCTTGGAAACCGTGACGATGGAGACCCCTAGATCGTGCGCAATGTCCTTCATCCGAACTTGCATGAGCACCAATATACAAGAATCAAAACGCTGTGGTTTCATAGGCAAAAGCCATGCAGCCTATGAAACGAGAAGTAAATGGAATGATGAACGATCCCGGCAAGAAACCCACCCTGCACTGTCCATGGGGCTGCTTATCGCCATCGCTTCCACGCTTTTATGCCTTACGTGAAACGCTCTCGCTTGAGTAAACAATGACAGGAGATCTGGGGGTTACATCCACTACGATCTTTCCTCCCATAAATCGCACGGGGACGGGAACGGGTCCTTGAAGCGTCATAGTTCTTGCGGTGACTTCAGCCTGGCGCCATGAGGGTGGCAATGGGTATTCGAGACGACGAGCCGTGCGGCTATAAAACGCGATCCGATTCTCATCGACGGGACAGAAGGTTGCGTCGTCGTTTGCGATCTCCGTGCCTCGAAATGTGGCGGTGTAGGTTTGTCCGTTCCCGGACATCTTCACCATGGACTTCTGTTCCAGTTGGATGCGGCGCGTGGTGCCATCATTCTCATACTCTTCCACCGCTAGACGATGCAGCTTGCTGAAAGGAAGAACCACCAGATAGTAGAAATCGGTGATGTGTTTGCGGTCCGTATCGGCCTGGAACCATAGAGAGGAACGCGTGTTCCAGAAGAGTTCCTGGCCTGGCTTGATGCCACGGGCGGCGGCGCCTCCCCAGATGGCGGAGCCTCGGTAAATGGTCGAAAGCATCGGGACTGCCTCGCCGCCGAACGGACAGTTGCTGACGCCGGGTCCGTCCATGGATTCTGCGAGGTGGCCGATCATGGGATATCGGAGCTGCTCTGAGGTCACAGCGATACCGCGGCGACGGAACTCATCGATGATCTTGAACTTTCCGTCGATGAGGTTTTTATATCCGCTTGCCGGATGCTGCGGGTCCCAGTCGTTGCGTATCGCGAACCAGGACAGGGCGTCAATGAGGATGGTTTCCTTGATCTTGAAGTGATCCACGGTGAACGAAATGCGTTTGCTGCCCCATCCACCCTGCATGTACTTAGCCATGCCGAC
>CAZZYB010000147.1:0-8815 GCA_964658125.1 uncultured Acetobacteraceae bacterium
TTCTTCTGCTTGAGCTCGGCTACTCTCATGCCGAATTGTTCCGCTACCGCTCGCTGGATCGCTTCGATGGTGATCTTGCGGACCTGGGTGTCGATGAATTGCTTGAGGCATTGCTGCGCGGTGGGGAGCGTGATCTCGATGCCGTGCAAGGAGCACCAGGCGATGAGGCGGACCAGGGCGCCTTCGAGCTCGCGGACGTTGGTGCGGACGTTGCCGGCGATGAAGAGAGCGACGTCTGTGGGGAGCGTGGTCTGTTCGAGCTCGGCCTTGCGCTGGAGGATCGCTACCTTGGTTTCGAGGTCGGGGGGCTGGATGTCGACTACGAGGCCCCACTCGAAGCGGGAACGGAGGCGGTCTTCGAAGTCGGCTAGTTCTTTGGGGGAGCGGTCGGAGGCGAGGACGATCTGCTTCGAGCTCTCGTGGAGGGCGTTGAAGGTGTGGAAGAACTCTTCCTGGGTGCGTTCCTTGCCGGCGAGGAACTGGATGTCGTCGATGAGCAGAACGTCCACGTAGCGATACTTGTCGCGGAAGCCGGTCATCTTGTCGTAGCGCACGGAGTTGATCATCTCGTTGGTGAACTTTTCACCGGTGATGTAACTGACCGTGGTGTGGGGCTGGCGGAACTTGATCTGTTGTCCGATGGCGTGCAGGAGGTGGGTCTTGCCCATGCCGACACCGCCGTAGAGGAAGAGGGGGTTGTAGGCCTTGGATGGCTTCTCTGCGACGGCGTTGGCGGCGGCGTTGGCGAACTGGTTGCCGGAGCCGATGACGAAGGTGTCGAACTGGTAGCGGGGGTTGAGCTGCGAGGCCGTGGTCCAGTCGAAACGGGACTGCTCGGGGCCTACACCGGCGGCGCTGTTCTGACGGCCGCTGCGGGGGGCGTTGAGGCTGTGGCTGGGCTGCGGGGCGAAGCCACCGTCTTCGCGGACGGCGCGGGCAGGATCGGGCGCGGGGGCCTGGAAGACGACTTCTTCGATCTGCAGGCCGAGATTGTCGATGGCCTCGTGGATGAGGTCGCCGTAGCGGTCGCCGATGTGCTGAAAGTCAGCCGACGGAATGCGGACGTGCATGGTCTTGCCGTCGATGTGCGAGAAGCGCGTGGGTTTGAGCCAGGTTTCGAAGCTTTGCCGGTTGATCTTTTTTTCGAGCGCGCCTAGAACGCGTACCCATTGATTTAGAACGGCGGTCGAGACCGGGACAAATGACATTCGTATCTTCCTTAGCTTCTTTAGACGTGCGCTGCGGTCCACCATCCGGGCCAGGGATTACAACAAAGAACGCAAAGAGGCTCCTTTCCGTCCACGCAGACTGCCTGTGGAAGGAGCGTGATGCCTGGTGCTATGAGTCTTCGATGCGTTGCGAAACGGACCGAGGAAAATGGATCAGGGTGATGCAGCCCAATGGTGGAAACAGCTCGCGATGCGTTTCAATGCATCAACGGAACGGAACTGATACTAGCACGCAAGAGGGCACGTTTCAGCAAGACAAAAGGACACACAGGCGAAGAAAATTCCGGGTTGCACAACTCTTGGTGAAGAAATAGGCGGCGGGTTGAGAGTTGGTGTCCGATGTGTGACGGATGAGGTTGCGACGAGCAATTTCGTTGCTGGTTTTCCACGGTTCGGGTATACTCAGGAATTGCTGCCGCAGTAAAAAATTCTGATTTCAATCAACAGGAAACACTCTTATGCCGAAGCGCACATTCCAACCTAACCGCCGTCGCCGCGCCAAAGTTCACGGCTTCCTGGTACGCATGGCCACCAAGGCCGGCGCCGCCGTGCTGAACCGCCGCCGCGCCAAGGGCCGTCACAAGATCGCTGTTTCTGCAGGCTTCCGCGACTAGTTGTTGCGGGCTTTGCTCCCATGCAAAAGCTTCCGGTTTCGCTCGAACTCGCGTGTAAGGCTCTCCCCGAGCTGTGGTCTCCGCGAGTCGTGGGTCAGGTCAACGATCAATTTATAAAAGTAGCGCGCGTGCAGGGCGAGTTCCCCTGGCATGTTCATGAGCGCGAGGATGAGATGTTTTTCGTTCTGCGCGGCTGCCTGCGCATTGGACGGTCCGATGCAGATGGCGGCAGTGTGGACGTGCGCGTGGGAGAGTTCTTTGTCGTGCCGCGGGGTGTGCGGCACAATACGTCCGCTTTCGAAGAGACCTGGATCGCGCTGATCGAGACGGTTACAACCGAACATACCGGCGGTGAAGAGACGGCGTTGACGCGGAGTATCGCAGAGCAGCTTGGTTTGGACTGAGTTTCGAGAATCGAGTCTTGAGTTTCGATGAGTTCATTGACCACATACCGGTTGCGTAAGCATGCTGACTATCAGCTGGTGTACAAGCGTGGGCGGAAACAGTTTGCGAAGAACATTGGTTATTTTTATGCGGTGAGGCCGGAGGAGCGGCGCAGCGATACGGCGGGGGCTCGCGTGGGGCTGACCGTGCCGAAAGCGCTGGGGAAGGCTGTGGACCGGAACCGGATCAAGCGGCGGCTGCGTGCCGTGGTGCGGCGGCATTTGGGTTTGCTGACTGCGCCGGTGGATGTGGTGCTGCATCCGCGGAGGGTGGTGATCGAGATGGAGTTTGCGGCGCTGGAGCGCGAGGTGGGCGTGGTCTTTCGCGCGGTGCAGGCGGCGTTTGAGCGTGGAGCGGCGAAGGTCAAGGGCGCATGAGTGCGGTTGACTGCGCGTATGGGTTTTATAAGCGCGTGCTGTCGCCGGCGCTGCATGCGGCGGGGTTTACGCAGTGCCGGTACCTGCCGACGTGCAGCGAGTATGCGTATGTGGCCGTGAGCCGGTATGGGTGGCTGCGGGGTGGATGGCTCGGGATGCGACGTTTGTTGCGGTGCCATCCGTTTGTGAAAGGTGGGCTGGATCCCGTTCCGTAGGCGCTAAAACAGCGGTTAGCCATTTACCATTGGGAGATGTAGGCCCTGATTGCGTGCGGCCCCGAAAGTGTAGGAAATTTCTTTGGCAGAGTTCAAGAATCCCAATCAGGCCGGTGGCGGTGGCGGTGGAATGCAGGACAACCGCTCGCTCCTGGTGATGATGGTCGTGATGTTCGGGCTGGTGTTTGGCCTGCAGTACTGGCGGACGAAGCATAACCCGCAGACGGCGCCACCCTCGGCTCCGCTGGCGGGTGCGCCTGCTTCGACGGCGCCTGCTGCGTCGGCTGCGGTTCTGGCGGGGCCGGGGAACTCGGCTGCGGCGGCGGCTGTGCCTGTGGTTCAGGCTGCGGCTGAGACTACGACGGTAGTCGAGAATGAGCTTTACAGGATTACGTTTTCGAACCGGGGCGGGCAGGCTACGTCGTGGGTTTTGCAGAAGTATCACGACAATGCGGGGAAGCCGCTGGACCTGGTGCATGATGGCGCGGCGAAGCTGTTTGGGTATCCGCTGTCTCTGTATACGTATGATCCGGCACTGACGAAGAGCCTGGCGGAGGGGCTCTATGTGGCGTCGGCTACGGGGGCGATGCAGGCTCCGGGGAGCTTGAAATTCGAGTACTCCGCCGGGAACGTGACGGTACGCAAGACGTTCAGCTTCGATGCTACGTATACGATCCACGCGGATACGGTGGTGATGCGGGATGGTGCGCCAATACGGTCGCTGGTGGCCTGGCCGGCCGGGCTGGGTGATACCGAGAACCTGCAGGCTTATGCCGGGGCGCAGATTGATACGTCGCAGAATGGCAAGGATAATCACGAGTCGTTCAAGAAGGTTTCGAGCGGCAATACGCTGAATGGGCCGTTCGACTGGGCGGGCGTGAGCGATCAGTATTTCGCGGCGATCTTTCTGCCGGATGCGCCGCAGACGGCGAGCGTGGCGACGCTGCATAACGAGATTGATGTCAGCAAGGTGCAGCGCGGGACGGGCGTGGGGCAAGGTGCTCCGGCGAAGGGTACGGCGCTGGTTCCGGTGCTGGGCGCGGCTGTGGGCGATACGTCCGGGCATACGCAGACACGGATCTTTGTGGGGCCGAAGGCTGTCAGCGTGCTTGAGGCGGTGAAGTCGACTTCGGGTGAGACGCTGAAGCCGCTGCTGGACTTTGGGTTCTTTGGGGCGATTGGAAAGTATTTGTTTTTGGCGCTGCGTTGGATTCATTCGGCGATTGCGCCTGATCCGAATGGACCTATCGCTTTGACCTTCCGCGACCGGTCGTGGGGCTGGGCCATCATTCTCCTGACGATCATCATCAACCTGGTGCTGCTGCCGCTGCGGATTACAGGCATGCGGTCGATGTTGAAGATGCAGCGGATTCAGCCGGAGGTCGACAAGATCAAGGCGAAGTACAAGAATCCGAAGCCGACCGATCCGAAGGCCGCGGAGATGAACGCCGAGGTGATGGCGTACCAGAAAGAACAGGGCGTGAGCATGTTCGGCGGTTGCATACCGACGCTGATCCAGTTGCCGCTGCTGTTTGCGTTCTTCTCGATGCTGACGAAGGTGGTGGAGTTGCGGCAGGCGCACTTCTTCTGGCTGCCTGATCTTTCCGCGAAAGACCCTCATTACGTCATCCCGGTTGTCATGGTGCTCTCATCGTTCCTGGTGCAGTTCTACACGCCTTCTCCGGGTGTTGATCCTGCGCAGCAGAAGATGATGGCGTTCATGATGCCACTCTTCTCCGGCTACATGACTTTGAACTATGCATCCGGTTTAGGGCTCTACTGGTGTATCGGTAACCTCATCATGATTGCGCAGCAGTTGGTGATGAACCGGACTTCGATTGGGCGCGAGATGAAGGCGATTGCGGCGGAGCGCGCGCGGATCAAGGCTGGCGGACCGAAGCTGGCGGGTTCACCGAAAGTGATCCAGGGTAAGCGGTAATTTCGCAACGGGCCCAGCTGGCGGGTAAGGGCTTGCTTTTTTAACCGCATCACGATTAGGTTTGAGCACACTATTGAGGGCCAAAGGGAATTCGTATGGAAGATCTTGCACAGTCTGCGGAAAAAATTGCCTCAATGATGAGGGTGTTGACGACTACGGGCGGCCTGCGCCTGAAGTTTCGCGTTACTGCCGGGGCGGGCGCGGCTGATCCCGATGGGTTTGAACGGCGCGACATTTACGTGGAGTGCAAGGGACCCGATGCGGAGCTGCTGACGGAGCGCGATGGCGAGTTGCTGCGGGCGCTGGAGCATGTGTCGGCGAAGATGTTGTCGCTGGAGTCCGAGGACCATGATCGCGTGTCGTTCGATGTGGATGGGTACAAGGCCGAGCGGGCGGCGGCGTTGAAGGCGATTGCGGAAGATGCCGTGGACCTGGTGGATGATACGGGCGAGCCGTTCCATTTTGCGCAGATGTCTTCAAGGGAACGGCGGATGCTGCATATGTTTCTGCTGGACTCGGGGCTGAAGACGGCGAGTTCGGGTGAGGGACCGCGGCGGCATGTGGTGCTTTATCCGGAGGGGTATCGGATTCCGGAGGAGCGGCCTAGCTTTGGGGGGCGCGATGGCAGGGGTCGGGGTGGGCCTCGGCGAGATGGTGGTGGCGGGCGGGGGCGGTACTAGGCGCTGAGGTTTGAGGTATCCCACCCATCGGATGATGGAGCTATCCGATGAATGGGGCACCCGGCTTATGCGGTGAGGATGATTTTGCCCGGGACGTGTTTTTCGGCGATGGCGTGGGCTTCGGCTGCGTCTGAGAGCGGCAGGATGCGTTCAATGGGAAGAGCTAGTTTGCCGTCGCGGATGGCTTCTGCGTAACGGATGTAGGTGGCGGGGTCGGGGTGGGCCATGATGGCGTTGACCTGGAGGGTGGGATGGAGGGCCGCGTCTTTGGGTGGGCCGAGGACGCTGCCGAAATTGCCGCCTTGTTTTACCTTGGCGAGGAGTTTGGGGGCGGTGTCTCCGCCTACTGTGTCGGCTACGCAATCGAGGAGGCCTAGACGGGCGATCGCGTCATCGTCGTCGAGGGCTATGGCTTCGAGGACGCCGGGGAGAGCCTTGGCTTCGTCGAGCTGGTTCTTGCGGACGCCGGCGATGACTTTGGCGCCGAGCTCTTTGGCGGAGTAGACGGCGCAGCGGCCTACGCTGCCTAGCGCGCCGCTGATGAGGATCGTTTGGCCGGGTTGCGCTTTGGCGGCTTCGCGGACGACCTGGTCGCCGGTGACGGAAACGAGGGGGATGGCGGCGGCGGTGGTGATTTCGAGGCCTTCGGGGATTTTGGCGAGCTCGGTGGCTTTGACGAGGCAGAGCTCGGCGTAGGTGTGCCAGGCGAGGGCCATGACGCGGTCTCCGGGGACGAACGTGGTCACGCCTTCGCCTACTTCGCGGACGATGCCGGCGACGTCGCGGCCGAGGATTGCGGGGAACTCTACGGGGAAGCGGTCTTTGGCTTCGCCGGAGCGCATTTTGTAGTCGACCGGGTTGATGCTGGCGGCGGAGACGCGGACCAGGACTTTGCCGGGGCCGGGCCGGGGGTCGGCGGCGTCTTCGTACTTCAGGTTGGAAGGGGGACCGTATTCGTGGAGAACTGCTGCCTTCATCTGGGCACCTCGGGTAGTGAGATGCGGTAGTGCAGGAAGTAGGGAGTAGGAGGTTCGTTGCCGGGCGGGGTCCGTGTGCATCCCATGAGCATGCACTTTTGTGCAGTCCCTTTATTTGAAAGCGAGATACCGAGATGGCGCCGAAGAAAGCAGCGAAGAAGCATGCAAAGAAACATGAAGGTAAACACCACGACAAGAAGCATCATGCCGGCAAAGATGTTCGGCGGGCCTATGAGCACCTGGGTCGTCTTGAAGCGCTGCAGGCTGTTCTGCCGGCGGGCTCGGTAAGCCAGGTGCGACAGCTATCCGAACTGGCGCAGCAGGCGATACGCGATGACGATAGCAAGAGTGCTGCTGACCTGCTGCGTGCTGCCGAGCATCTTAGCTTTGCGGCGCTGGCTGCGGCGGGTAAGGAGAAGCTGGACAATCCAGCGCTGGGGGAGGCGCTGACCGCGGAGTTCGAACACCTTTGGGGCAAGGCCGAAGAGCACTGGGATGACGGTGATGATGGCAGGGAGCCAGTGGTGGCGGCTCTGTATGCGAAGTCGCTGGAGGCGGCTGAGACTGCTATGCAGAAGGGTAGCTATCGCCGGGCCATGGAGTTTGTGCGAGCTGCGGAGGCGCTGGCGCATACCGATGTGCGGAGTGCTAAGCGGCTTGGCGACGTTGATAAGATTTCCCGGCTAAAGGGTTGAGAAACTCTGTAGATATGAGTCGCTGATCCAGTCGCGCCAGCCTTCGGTTTCGGCTAGTTGCTTGATCATGGCGAAGCGTTGGCGGGCTAGTTTGCGGATGTGCGGGGCCATGATGAGGGCGGCGGCGAGGCGTCCGATTGGGCCGAAGGGGAGGGTGAAGTGGACGCGGTCTTCAAGGGTGGTTTGCTCGCCCTGTTGCGTGAAGAAATGTTCGTGGCGGAAGGTGGCGAAGCGGCCGCGTTCCTGTGAGTCTTCGAAGTAGGCGGTGTTGTTGTGCGGTGGTTGGAAGGCGGTGATGAGGGTGTGGTGGTTGGTGGGGAGGCCGAATTTCCAGCCGCGCCAGTGGACTCGGCTGTTGGCGGTGATGTGGCCGGTGGTGCCGCCGGCTACGAGCTTCATGCCGAGGGTGCGCTGGACGAGTTCGACGCGGGTGGAGAGCGCGAAGACGCGGGCGAGCGGGGCGTGGATAGAGACGGATTCGGTGATGGGGTTGGCAGCGAAGTCCGTCATGGAGTGAGTGTGCGCTTGGGTGCGTAGGGTTTGCGGGCGAGCAGGTGGCCCTGTTTGGCGTACGTCAGGATGTCTTTATCGCTTGTGATGAGAGTGAGGCCGTGCTCTCGTGCTGTCGTAACAAGGATTCGATCGGACGGGTCACGGTGAAAGCCGGCGGGGAGTCGAGTCGATTCGATGAGAATGCGTGGAGTCAGGTCGAGCAAGACGAACCCATCGTCTGAGGTGGCCTCGTCGACAAAATCATCGATGGATGTAGTGAGTGAGTACTGTTGCAAAGCAACCAAGCGCGCGATTTCGAGAATAGAAATGGCTGAGACGCAGACCTGGCGGCGCCTTTGGCACGTTTCCAATTCGGAGCGCAGTTCACGGTCAAACCTCTCTGTTTCCCCGCCCTGCGCCCACAGCCAGATGTGAGTGTCGAGGAGGTAGCCGTTCACGATTTACTGCTCTTTTGCTTTCCGAGGTTGCGAACGAGCTTTTCGCTGGAACCCTTCCATTCATCCGCCCACTCCTTCTTCAACTTCTTCCATTCGGTTTGGCCGGGGACGCGAATGCCGGGCGTGCGGCCGAAGATGGAGCGGAAGGGCCTTTCTTCAGGCGGGACCGGGTCGAAGTGTCCAATGAGTTTGCCCCGCTTGGTGATGGCGAACCGTTGCCGCTTGACGACTGCTTCGTCCATAAGTTTAAGGCACTTGGCTTTAAACTCACCGGCTGGGATTGTCAGCGTTTCGATTTGGGTGTCGGCCTTCATGACCATAGTCTATGACTATGGTCATGAAGATTGCAACGTGCTCATTAGAGGGCGGCTTTTAGCTTTGTCGTTTTCTCGATAGCTTCGACCATGCTGTCGAAGTCGTACGAGCCGTCGTGGATTTGGCCGTTAATGTAGAAGGTTGGGGTGCCCTGCACGTTGGAGGCGATGCCGCTGTCGAGGTCGGTCTTGACGCGTGGGGCGTAGGTGCCTTCGGCGAGTGCATGCTTTAGATGGTCGGAGGAGAGGCGGAGCTGGACGGCGAGCTTGAGCAGGGTCGCGTCTTTGAGGCTGGCCTGGTGCTCGAAGAGGAGGTCGTGCATCTCCCAGAACTTGCCGTGGGCGGCGGCAAACTCGGCTGTTTCGGCGGCGTGCTCGGCG
>CAZZYB010000148.1:0-8698 GCA_964658125.1 uncultured Acetobacteraceae bacterium
CTCGCCCGCGCGCTGGCGAAGCGCTATCACTCCGAGTTTGTCGACTTGAAGAACTTCAAGATCCAGCATGAGCTCTTCAAATCCGTGCCTGTGGACATGATGTTCCGCTACAACTTCGTGCCGCTGGAGCAGGATGCGGGCAAGCTGGCGATTGCGGTGTCGGACCCCTCGAAGCTGATGGTGATCGACGAGATCGCGGGGCTGCTGGGGACGCGCATTGTGACTCGCGTGGCCACGCTGAGCCAGATCACGGACCTGCTGAAGAAGACCGAGCAGTCACAGCGCGTGCTGGACGAGGCGACCGAGGGCCTCGCGTTCGATGTGGTGGTGGGGGATGAGAACTCGGACGAGAACATCTCCATCGAGAAGCTCACCAACGATGACGATATTTCGCCGATCATCCGGCTAGTTGATACGACGATCTTTACGGCGCTCGAAAGAAGAGCAAGCGATATCCATCTGGAAACATTCGACGACTCTCTGCTGGTGAAGTACCGCATCGACGGCGTGCTGCAGCAGGCCATGGCGCCGATTGCGCGCGAGCACCACCAGACCATCCTGAGCCGCATCAAGGTCATGAGCGAACTCGACATTGCGGAGCGCCGCGTGCCGCAGGATGGACGTTTTCGCGTGCGCTACAAGGGGCGGCTGATCGACTTCCGCGTGAGCATCATGCCTACGGTGCATGGCGAAAATGCCGTGCTCCGCGTACTCGACAAAGAGTCGATGTCGGAGAAGTTCACGAAGCTCTCGCTCGATGTGGTGGGCTTTGCGGAGAAGGACCTCACGCGCTTCCGGCGTTATATCAAG
The DNA here is from genome assembly GCA_964658125.1 of uncultured Acetobacteraceae bacterium. GTDB lineage: Bacteria > Acidobacteriota > Terriglobia > Terriglobales > Acidobacteriaceae > Granulicella. Next base: position 811 of record CAZZYB010000148.1, read on the forward strand.
GAGCCCTACGGCATGGTGCTGGTGACCGGACCAACCGGTTCGGGCAAGACGACCACGCTGTATGCCGCGCTGAACGAGATCAAGAGCGAAGAAGACAAGATCATCACGATCGAGGACCCGGTCGAGTACCAGATTCGCGGGATTACGCAGATTCCGGTGAACGAGAAGAAGGGGCTGACGTTTGCGCGCGGGTTGCGGTCGATTCTGCGGCATGATCCGGACAAGATCCTAGTGGGCGAAATCCGCGATGCGGAGACGGCGCAGATCGCAATCAACTCGGCGCTGACGGGGCATCTCGTGTTTACGACGGTGCACGCGAATAACGTCGTCGACGTGCTGGGGCGCTTCCTGAACATGGGAGTCGAACCTTACAACTTTGTGTCGGCGTTGAACTGCATCCTGGCGCAGCGGCTGGTGCGGCAGGTCTGCGAGTTCTGTGTGCGGGATGTGTTCTATACCGACGCGGAGCTTGAGGACAATGGGCTCGTGCCGAGCGAGTGGAGGGATGTGAAGTTCAAGGAAGGTACGGGTTGTATCGAGTGCGGCGGGACGGGGTATCGCGGACGGTCGGCGATCCATGAGCTGCTGGAACTGGATGACGAGATTCGCGAAATGCTTCTGGAGAAGCGGCCGGGGTCGGAGATTCGGAAGAAGGCCAAGGAGAAGGGGATGGCGTTTCTGCGGGACTCGGCGCTGGATCGGGTGAGGGCGGGGATTACTACGCTGCGGGAAATTAATAAGGTTACGTTTATTGAGACCGGGCGGTAGGCACCCGTTATGGAAGTCGGGCAGGCCTTTGAGAGACGGGAATGGCATCTTTCGGTATCATCAGGAAGCGGAGCGTGGCATGACGAATTTCCAGCTTTTCCTGAGTATTGGCATTCCGAGCCTTCTTGTCGTGCTGTCGTGGATGTCGAACAGCTCCCGGCTTACTGCTCATGACAAGCGCTTCGAAGATATGGATCGGCGACTCAACGTGATGGACCGGCGTTTCGACGATGTGATCAGTTCTCAGCATGGGGACGCTCTGGAAATTATGCGCAGCATGACCGCTCTTCACGAGCGGGTTGCAGTGGTCGAAACAAAACAAACCAGTGCCGCGTAGACAATCGGAGCCTAGCGTAGTCTAAGCAGCAGTTCATGAATCTCCTTCCCCAGCCCTCCGGAAACCGGCCGCGCATTGCCTGCGAAATATCGCCGCAGGGTGTTGTGGCTGCGCGTGCGGAGACGGCGGTGGCTCCGCTGTCGGCTGTGGCGCGTGTTGCGCTGGCGGCGGGGGCGGTGTCGCCGGGGTTGAGGCCGGGGAACATTGTTGATCGCGTGGCGGTGATTGCTGCCGTGCGGAAGGCGCTTGAGGATGTGGGAGCGCGGCCTAACTCGCGGGGTTCGGATTTGACGCTGGTGATTCCCGATGCGGCGGTTCGAGTGCTGCTGCTGGATTTTGATGCGCTGCCGAACAAGCTGTCGGAGGCGTTGCCGATTGTGCGGTTCCGGCTGAAGAAGATGCTGCCGTTCGACGCGGACGATGCGATGGTGACGTACCAGGTGATGAGCACGAGCCGCAGCGTGGTGCGGGTGTTGGCGGTGGCGATTCCTCCGGATGTGCTGTCGGAGTATGAGGCGGTGGCAAGGGAGGCGGGGTTTGAGCCGGGGACGGTGCTGCCGAGTACGCTGGCTTGCGTGGCGGCGATGGATGAAGGTGAGAGCGCGGCGCTGCTGATCAATGCGAATCCGCTGAGTGTGACTACGGCGATTGTGCGCAGCGGGATCTTGATGCTGCACAGGAGCGTGGATTTGCAGGCGCCGGCTGCGGGGGTTCCGGCGAATTATCCGGCGGCGATGTTTGAGTCGAACGGCCATGCGCTGCCTCTGGTGGATGTTCATGAGAGCGCGGGGGAGTGGGCGGCGCAGGCGCCCCTGCCGGAGCATGGACGGGATCCTTATGCTGAGGCGGCGCCGGTGGAGCGTTCGCCGTATGCTTCGGCGAATGTGGATGATGATTTCAGGGTGGAGTTACACAATGCGGTGCTGGCTGCTCCGGTAGTGGTTGCGCCGGTGACGATGCGGGAGTTTGCGGAGGATGTGGTGCGTGATCCGGAGTTGGTTGCGGCTCCGGAAGAGCCGCGTACCTGGGACATCGCGGCGGGTGGGGCGCAGGATGATTTTTCGGGAGAGATTGCGCAGGCTGTGAGCGTGGCTGTGGCGTATTACGAAGACACGCTGGCGTCTGTGCCGACGCGGATACTTTGCGCTGGGCCGATGGGTGCGGAGGCTTTGCAGAGGATCTTGAGTAGTGAAGGATTGGCGCAGGAGGATGGTCTGCGGGTGCGTGAAGTGGTCAGTACGGAGGCGCTGCTTCCGAGTGCTGTGACGTCGTCGGTGCCGCGCGGTTGGCTCGCTGGTGTACTGGGGGCGCTGCGAGGGTAGATGAAAATTTCTGTCAATCTCGCGTCGCGGCCGTTTGTGGAGCTTCGGCCCTTCTTTGCGCGCCTGCGCATTGTGATGGCGGCGCTGGCGGTGCTGGCTGTTGCGCTGGGTGTGGCGATGCATTTCGAACATCAGAAGCTGCTCGTGGCGGAGCAGCAGATGGATGCGGTGCGGTATCGGACGATTACGGCGCAGAAGGAAAAGCAGCGCAACGAGGCTCGGATGCGTCAGCCCGCGAATGCGGCGGTGCTGGACCGGGCACATTTTCTGAACGGGCTTTTTCTGCGTAAGAGTTTCTCGTGGACTGCGGTGATGATGGACCTTGAGAACGTCCTGCCTACGGGTGTGCAGGTGACGGCGATTGAGCCGCAGGTAACGACCGAGGGCGACGTGATTATTCGGCTGCGGGTGTCGGGCGATCGTGACCGGGCCGTGCAACTGGTGCGGAATCTGGAGCGATCTTCGCGGTTTCTGGCGCCTCGGCTGGCTAGTGAGAGCGCGCATAAGGCGGAGACAGGATCGACGGCGACAGCCAATGCGGCGGCGCCGGGTGGCGTGGAGTTCGACATCCTGGCGAACTACAATCCGCTGCCCGAAGTTGGGGGCAAGGCGGGGTTGAATGCGGTGCCGGTTGATATTCCGTCAAAGCGGCGGGCGCGGAGGACGGCGCGGCCTGCGGCGGGGGATGGTGTGGTGTTGAAGCCTTTCGCACCGGCACGGACCCCGGCGACCACGCCGGCGGGAGGTGTGCGATGAGTACGGCTGTCGTGGTTCCTCCGCCGAATAGTGCGTCGGTGATGCGGCATGTGCCGCGGCTGACATCGCGGGCGCGAGCGCTGCTGACGGCTGTGAATCTGCACTATGCGGGTGTGGCGGCGCTGTGTGTCTTGAACCTGTATCTTGCGGTCCACATGCTGTTGATGGTGCGAGCGCTGCATGCGAATGATGCTGATGCGATTCAGCAGCAGAAGGTCATGGAGCATGCGGCGGAGATTGCCGCGGTGCCTTTGCGGGGGCTGGATGTAAAGCTGGTCAACTCGACTGCGGATGCGGATGAGTTTTATGGGCGGCGGTTGCCTTATGCGTACTCGCAGGTGGCGGCGGAGCTTGGGGCGTTGACCAAGCGTGAGAATGTGCGGTTGACGCGGGTGCAGTACACGCAGAGTCCGGCGCTGTCGGGTGCGGGGGAACTGACCGAAGTGCGCATGGACACGAGTATCTCGGGGGATTACCGGCCGCTGGTGCAATTGATCAATGCGCTGGAGCGCGATCGGATGTTTTTTGTGATCAATCAACTTACGTTTACCGGCGCGAATAACGGGCAGGTAAATCTCCGGATGCGGATTACGACCTATCTGCGTCAGCCCAAGCCGGAAGAACCGCTGGCGGATACGCCGCAGGCTGATGCGGCGGCGGCCAAGCAGGCCGGAGGTGCGCAGTGAAGGCCGGAGCGGAGAATCGGAAGAAGACGATCATGCTGGGAGTGCTGGGTACTTGCGCGCTGCTCGGGGTCGGATACACGATTTATAACCAGCTGGACGATGGGCCGGCAACGCCTCCGCCGACGATTGCGCCGCTGGCACCGATGGGTAAGGCGATTGGGGCGAACAGTGCCGCGCTGGCGGAGGCGGATCGGACGCCGGCTTCGGGAGTTGCGGCGAATGCGGGTTCGCGGCCGGCGGCGCTGCCTACCGGGAACGCCGCGGGTGTCGCGGCGAAGAAGCTGGCTACGTCGTCTGCGAGTCTCGATCCGACGCTGGATCAGAGTGCGATGCTGCGCACGGAGCATCTGGTTTATGGGGGGTCGGGGCGGAATATTTTCTCCGCGCTTTATGTTCCTGCGGTGAAGATTCCCGCGGTGGCTGCGCCTTTTCGGAAGACCGGGCCGCCGCCGCCGGTTGTGTATACACCGCCTCCACCGCCCCCGACTTGTCCCCCGTCTTGTCCCCCCATCAATCTAAAGTTTTTTGGTACGGCTACGCGGCCGAATGGCAAGCGGCAGGCGTTTCTGCTGCAGGGGGACGATGTATTCCTGGCTTCTGAGGGCGATATCGTTGCGCGGAAGTATCGGATTGTTTCGATCTCGTCTAACAGCTTGCAGGTGGAAGATATGGCCAATCAAAATACGCAGACTTTGCCTTTGCAGTCGAATTAGAGATTAGAGAATGTGTTGCGCTAATCAAATCGGGCCGGGGGGTCGTCGAGGCGAGCAGGGCTATATGCTGCTTGCCGTGGTGGTGATGGTGGCGCTGGTGTTGATTGCGCTAGCTGTTGCTGCGCCGGTGGTTGCGCGGGATCTGCGGCGGGATAAGGAAGTTGAGAGCGAGCACCGGGCGCAGCAGTATGTTCGCGGTTTGCGGCTCTATTATCGGAAGTTCAAGACTTATCCACCGTCAATGGACGCGCTGGAGAAGTCGAATAATGTGCGCTTTTTGCGTAAGCAGTATGTCGATCCGCTGACGGGGAAAGCGGACTGGCGGATTATCCATGTGGGCGAGAACCAGACTACGGTGAAGGGTTTCTTCGGCGAGCCGCTGGGCGGGCTGGATACGAAGGGGATTGGCGGGGGCTTGGGGTCCGCGGCGGGGATGGCTTCGACGGGTGCAGCGGGGACGAGTGGGACAGCGGGTGGGACTTCGACTATTGGGCAGACTTCGTCGCTGGCGGCCGGGTTTGGGGGAGCTACTGTGGGGACGCCGGGGACTTCGGGGACTGCTGGAACGGCGGCCGCGGGGACGAGTGGCACAGGAACGACCGGGTCAAGTACTTCGGCGTTTGGATCGGGCGGGGGCGTGGGGCAGATTATGGGTGTGGGGAGTGCGCGGGCGGGGGAGTCGATCCTGACGCCGAATCAGCAGACTAGTTACGACACGTGGGAATTTTTGTACGATCCGAAGATTGAGCTGCTGTATGCGAAGTCGAACATCCTGGGTGGGGGGATTGGGTCGCAATCGGCGTCGAGTTTTGGCAGCGATGCGACGAGTGGGAAGTCGAATTCGGGTGGAACGAATCCCATGGGGAATGGAGCCGGCGCTGGGACGACGACGCCTGGAACGACGCCGACGCCTCAGAGGCCGTGATTACTTCTTCTTGTTGAGTTCTTCGCTGTGGCGGTGGGCCTCGGCGGCGTGTTCCTGGGCAAGCTTGGATTGTTCGTGGGCGCTAAGGTGGTCGCCGCGGTTGTGTGAAGCGGCGGCTTCGAGGTGGGCCTGAGCGGCGAGGTTGTGGAACTCGATCGCGCGCTGTCCGGATGTGTTGGGCATGTCGTTCTCCTTGCAACAACGATATTGGATGCGGGGAGCCTGCGGGGGACAGACCCGCAAATGAAGCGATGACTGAAACGGTTCGCGGCCGGTTGAGGGGCGGGGCTCCCGCTAGAATTGGAGTGGACGGTCTGAGCACAGGCCCTCCTTGCGGCAAACCGCTCAATCCTCATGGACTCGTTTTTCGAACGATTTAAGAACCCGCTGGTACTGATCGCTGTCGTGCTTCTACAGACGATTGCGCTGGCTATGCAGGTTCCGCGGATTGCGGAAGGTGGGAGTTCGCAGCAGGCCGATGGTAGGAAGATCTCGGAGCTGCGGTTTTGGAGTTCGTCCCTGGTGACGCCCTTTGAGCGGTTGATCCATGGCGGTGGGTTGAATGTGCGGCATGTGTGGTCGAACTATGTTGACCTGCACCGCGTGCGGCAGCAGAACCGCGATTTGCAGGCTGAGATTGCGCGGCTGCGGGCGGAGCAGGCGGCCTTTGCAGAAGACGCGCAGCAGGGGCGAAGGGTGCAGGCGCTGTTGCGGTTTCAGCAGCAGTACATTGCGTCCACAGTGGCGGCGCAGGTGATTGGGACTAGCGGGTCGGACCGGTCGCGGCTGGTGTATATCGACAAGGGATCGAAGGATGGGCTGAAGCCAGACCAGGCGGTGATTACACCGGATGGAATTGTCGGGAAGCTGCGCGATGTGTGGGGGCATAGCTCGCAACTGCTGCTGATTAATGATCCGACCGCGGGGGCGGGGGTGATCCTGGAGTCGACGAGGATTCGGGGAATCATTCGCGGGCTGGCCAATGGCAAGGTGGCGATCAACAATTTGACGGCGGACTCGCGGATCAAGGCGGGGGAACATGTGATTACGTCGGGCGGGGATGGTGTGTTTCCGCGAGGACTGCCGGTAGGGGTGATCGAGTCGATTTCGCCTGATCCGGAACATCAGCCTTATACGATGATTACGATCAAGCCGTCGGCAGACCTGGCGCGGCTAGAGGAGGTGCTGATCGTTACGGGAACGCAGACTACGCTGCCGGGGGTTGCGCAGCAGGATGCGGATGCGGCGCTGGCTACAGCTAGCGCGAAACGGGCCGCTGATCTGGCATCCGAGCGGCTGCCTAGCGTCCATGAGGGTGAGGCAGTGACGCCGACAGCGGCGGCTCCTGCCGTTCCGGGGCAACCTGTGCCAACGGTGGTTCCGCGGCCGCAGCCCACCTTGCACCCAGATCGCTATACGCCGGGGACTACGCCGCCGGCGGAGGAGTTGACGCCGGGGGCTCCGGTGAGTCCGGCGAAGAAGCCTGAGGTCGCTCCGCAGAACTGACTATGGCCGATCACTCTTATACATCGCGACGGGAGCTCGACCAATACGTCTTTCACCCGGCGGTAACGCTGCTGGTGCCGGTGGCGGCGGTGTTGCTGCAAGCAGAGCTGCCGAGGCTTTGGGGGCGGTTTGCGATCCTGGACCTTCCGCTGATTGTGGTGATTTTCTTTGCGCTGGCTCGGCGCAGCCCAATTGCGGGGACAGTTACGGGAACGTTCATCGGGCTGTTGCAGGATGGCTTGACGAGTCTGCCACTGGGCGTCAATGGAATTGCGAAGGCCATCATTGGGTATATGGCAGCGAGTGTGGGTTTCGCGGTTGATGTGGAGAACCTGATCAACCGTGTGGCGATGAACTTTGTTTTCTGCCTGCTGCAGAGCGCGATGCTGTACTTCATCGACCGCTTCCTGGTGGCGAATGCGCTACCGCTGCTGGTGTGGCACGAACTGCTGCGGGCGGTGTGCAATACGGTGGTGGCGGTGCCGATCTTCTTCCTTTTGGACAGGTTCCGGCATCGCGATTAGGCGCGTGGATGCAGCGGTAGAATGAGTTGAAGGTGTTTGATGGACCTGTTTGAGCGCAAAGAACGGCTGTCTGCGGCAAAGCTGCACGCGTCGCAATATGTCATTGCGGCGGTGCTGCTGGTGCTGGCTGTGGGGCTGTGGCGTTTGCAGGTTCTGGGGGCGACGGGGTATCGGGTGCTCGCCGAGCAGAACCGGATACGCAAGGTTCCGGTGCTGGCTCCGCGGGGCAAGATTTTCGATCGCGAGGGGCGGATTATTGTCGACAACTATCCTTCGGTGAGCTGCTACCTGGTGCGGGAGCAGAAGAATCTGGAGGCGGATATTCCGATGATCGCGGAGGGACTGCATCTG
>CAZZYB010000149.1:0-8599 GCA_964658125.1 uncultured Acetobacteraceae bacterium
GTTCGCGAAAATGGGTAAGAGTAAAGGTGCTGTTGCGGAGCAGCCTAGCCGGACCGAGCATGATCTTCCCATGAGCGTGGTGGTGGGTGGAAGCGTGTTGCTGGTGGTGCTGATGACCGCGTTCCTGCAGTTCAAGCCTGTTCCGGGAGCGCAGGTTGGCTTGCTGGCGAACATTGCGGCGAGCTTGCTGGTGGTGGTGTTTGGGTTCCTGTTCGTGACGGTGAGCGCGCGGATTGTGGGCATTGTGGGCTCCAGTGCGAGTCCGGTTTCGGGTATGACGATTGCTACGCTGATGGCTACGGCGGCGATCTTCCTGGTGAAGGGATGGACTGCACCGGCGTTCGGCGCGCTGGCGATTACGATTGGCGGCGTTGTGTGTGTGGCGGCTTCGAACGCCGGCGATACCTCGCAGGATTTGAAGACGGGTTATCTGATCGGCGCTACACCGTGGAAGCAGCAGGTTGCGGTGATGGTGGGCGTGATCGTGAGCGTGTTTGCGATTGGACCTACTTTGAGCGGCATGAACCGCGCGTTTGAGAGCTTCCAGACGATGCCGCTGCCGCGCACGCTGTCGCTGGCAGCGCTGCCGGAAGGTGTGACGAACCAGGGACAGTTTCCGCGCAGCAGTTTCGCGCTGACGGATAAGACGCAGGCCAAATCGGCGAACCAGCCGCTGGTCAACGATGCAGGCAAGTATGTGCTGCTGAACTCGATTGGGTCTGCGACGCTCGAGGACGGGAAGTATCTTTACAATCCTTCGACGCAGAGGATTGAAGTGCAGTGGGTGCAGGGCATCGGGAGCGAGAAGGTTGCGGCTCCGCAAGGGCGGTTGATGGCGACCGTGATCAACGGCATCCTGAGCCGAAAGCTGCCGTGGAGCCTGGTGCTGCTGGGCGTGATGCTGGTGATCGGGATCGAGCTGCTGGGCGTGCGGTCGTTGACGTTCGCGGTGGGTGCTTACCTTTCGATTGGGACTACGCTGGCGATCTTCTGCGGCGGTGTGATGCGGTGGATGGTGGAGCGCACGCTGGCGCGGTCCGGCGCAGCCGCTGAAGCAGACAGCGAGGTTTCGTCGGGCAGCCTCTATGCTTCGGGGCTGATTGCGGCGGGTGGAATCATGGGGCTGGTCGGCGTGTGCGTGAAGGTCTGGGAAGACCTGACGCATAAGACGATGCCCAGTTTTCCGACTACCAATCCTCTCTATAAGGACTGGGTGAGCGTGCTGGCGTTCGGTGCGTTGATGTTCAGTCTTTACTACTTTGCGCGGAAGCCGATTGGGTCGGCTGTGGCGGTGGATGAGGTGGAGCTGTAGAGGGCTGTCGGAGGCGCGACCCTCCTGCGCTGAGCCAGGTAAATGGCGTGCCCCCGCGGCACGGTTTTGGCTTTCGAGTTCGAGTTTCGAGTTGCGAAGAGCCTTTATTGTTCCGGCACGCTAACGTTGGCGAGGAGCCGGCGGCTGGCGATGATGGGGGAGCGCTTGCGGACGAGGCTGGGAGTAATGGTGATCAGGAGTTCGCCGGTGTCCTTCTCGACCATGCGGTCGGTGCCCTGGAAGCCGGGGATTTCGGAGATGCCGGGCAGGCCGTCGATGGCGTGCTGCTCGAGGTTGCTGACTTCGCTGGCGAGCATGGCAGTGGCGCCGGTGGGAATGGTGATGTCCGAGACGAGCTGACGGTTGTTGAGGACGGGGATGCCGTTGAGCGAGCCTGCGCCGAGGGCTTCGATCTTGAGGTCGAGGTGGACGTGGACCTGGCCGGACTTGAGGGCGATGGGTGTGGCTTTGAGGGTCAGGCCGAGGTCTTCGTACTGAATTTGAGGGACGGTGGACGTTGCGCTGCCGGCGAATTGCGCGAGCAACGAGGCGGCGGAGGTTCCGTTGATTTTTACGCCGGAGAGTGCGGAGGCGAGCGAACTGCTGACGCTGCTGGAGTAGGTGGACGTCGTGATGGGGTAGCGTGTGCCGGTGCGGAAGGTGCCTTCCTTGTTGTCCGAGACGCGCATCTGTACGTCGTCGAGGAGGCGGGCGTCGCTGGAGTTGAGCAGCAGGTTGAAGGAGGAGCCGGAGCCGAGGTAGAGGCCGGCGAAGGTGAGGCCCCCGCCGAACGTTCCGAGGAGGTTGGTGTACTGCGTGATGTTGATGGCTCCGGCTCCGGCGAGGAATGCCAGCTCCTTGAGGAGGTTGTCGAGGGGCGTTTTTCCGTTGAGGACGAGGATGCCCGACGCGATGGCCTGCTGGATCAGCGAGGTGTTGGAGCTGACGAGCTGCTGGGCCTGCGCGGCGATGCTGAAGATTCCGGCAGAGGAGGGGAGGTCGGCGCCGATCTTGCGCATGTGGGTCTTGTCGAGCTCGTAGATGTGGACCTTGAGCATGATCTCGGCGCCGCTGTCGATCATTTCAGCGAAGGTGACGTTGACCAGGTTGACGGCGTCTTCGTTGCCGCGGATGACGATGCGGTCGTTAGTTGCGGCGACGGCAACCTGTTTGAGATCGAAGATGTTTTTGGCGACATTGGATAGCTCGTTGAGCTGCTCGGTGCTGAGGCCGGGAAGGTAGAAGGTTTCTTCGACCTGCGGCATGAGGCGGTCGCGGTTTTCCTGGTTGTCGTGGGCGAACAGAGCGCTGCCCGGCAGGAGAGGGACCGCGAAGAGGTGCGTCATGTCGAGCAGGACGCGAGTGGCGGTGGCGAAGTCTGCGTCCTCGAGATCGAAGCGGATGTTCTGGTTCGTCACGGAGGTATCGAAAGAGGTCTTGATGCCGTAGGCGCTGTAGACCTCGCGGACGACGCCCTGGATGTCCCCGCGGCTGTGGAAGCTGTGCTGGCCGGGGTTGGGGGCCAGGTGGATGGGGCCGCCTAATTTGGCGATCTCGTCGCTGGCGGTAGAGGCTGCGGGGGTGTCAGGTGCGGGCGCGCCGTGGTCGAGATGTTGCGTGACGATGAGGTTGTCGGGGTCAAGGGCGCGGGCCTGGGCGAAGAGGCGGTCGGCTTCGGCGTTGTTGCCCGTGAGGCGCTCCTTGGCGGCTTGCTGGACGAGGGCGCTGACGTGGTGCTCTTTGGCGATGGCGAGGGAGAGTGCGTACTCGGGTTTGCCGGGGTCGAGGGCGAGGGCCTGGGCGAAGCTGCGCTCGGCTGCTGCGGGGTCGTTGTGGGTTAGCTGACGGACGCCGAGGAGGTAGGCGTCGTCGGCAGCGCGGGCCTGGCGGGTGGGGACGGGGGGCCGGATCGCGGCGTGCTGCTGGGCTTCCTGGGCTTGGAGGGAGGTTGCGACTGCGAGCGCCGTGGTGAGGACCAGGCGGCGGTAGGGGGGCGGAGGCATTGGCTTAAAGTTTAGACGAAGCTTGGCGGGGTATGGGGCGGTGGAGAGTGCCAGTGCGGCTAGCGGATGTTGGCTACTACTTGCAGGCCGGGGCGAACGGAGCGCGGGGGGCGGCGGAGGCCTCGCTTGATTTGTGCGGTGTTGAGGTCCAGCTCCGTGAGGGTGCGGCTTAATGTGTTGCGGTGCATGCCTAGCTCTTCGGCGGCCTTGCATTGATTGCCGCGATGGCGGGCGAGAACTTCCGTGATGTAACGCTTCTTGAACTCACGCACGGCATCGTTGTACGGAATGCCGGCGCCGTGCATCTGGCAGACGAGGTTGTCTAGTTCGCGTTTCACGTGGTGGAGAGTCCTTCGTGCTTGATCTTCATCTAGTGTGAGGCTAGTGGCCCGGTTTGATCCAATTGGGTGTGGTGTGCTTGATACTTGCAGCTCCGTTGAGCAGCTTGCGTTTAAGGTCAGCCGGTACGACGAAGGATACAGCATGTCCGGCCTCAAGAAAATATGGGGCCATCTTTGAATCGCGAATCCAAGGAGCGGTTGGAAGGAATGCGGTGAAGGCCATCAGGAGGGCTACTCCTAAAAGACACCCGCGAACAAATCCGAACACAGCGCCACCTAAGCGGTCAAGCAAACCGAGGCCGATTGCTGAAGCTGTTTTGTGAAGTAACCTTCCTGCGACGAAAAAGATGACCATGGTAATGCCTAGTAATGCGAGGAAGGCAACGAACTGCGCGATTGCGGCAGTGGCGATGAGGCCGTGGAGTTTTATTGCGGCGCGCTCGTAGCCCCAGCTTGCGACCATCATGCCGATGATGAGACCGGCCAGAGCGAAGGCTTCACGGACGAGGCCCTGCATGAAGGCTTTGATGATGGAGTAGCTGAGGAGCGCGATGAGGATCCAGTCGAGTGGGTTCATGGTGTGCTGGTTTGATCATCGCGCGCGGCGGTGTGGGGTCGCAATAGCTTGCGGGTTACGTGGTGGTGCCGGTGCCGGTGAGCTTCGAGCTTTGAGGTGTTGAGCGCAAAGGAAGAACAGGTCCGCTTAGGCGGCGGTCTGGGCTTCGCGGCCTCGGCTGCGGCCGCCCAGGGAGACGCTTACGATTTTGGAGACGCCGGGTTCCTGCATGGTGACGCCGTACATGACGTCGGCTTGCTCCATGGTGCGCTTGGAGTGGGTGATGACGACGAACTGCGTGGTCTGGGCCATCTCGGCGATGAGGCGGGCGAAGCGGCCTACGTTGGTGTCGTCTAGCGGCGCGTCGACTTCGTCGAGGATGCAGAAGGGGGCGGGTTGAAATTGGAAGATGCCGACGAGAAGTGAGAGCGCGGTGAGGGCTTTTTCTCCGCCGGAGAGGAGGAGGATGTTTTGCAGTTTTTTGCCCGGAGGCGAGGCGAGAATGTCGATGCCGGACTCGGCGGAGTTGGCTTCATCGGTGAGCTTCATGGACGCGATGCCGCCGCCGAAGAGTTTGGAAAAAGTGGTGCTGAAGTTGTCGTTGATGACCTTGAAGGCTTCGTCGAATTTGATGCGGGAGACGTCGTCGATTTCCTTGATGGAAGCTTGCGTGTTTTCGATGGAGTCGATGAGGTCCTTGCGCTGGGTTTCGAGGAACTCGTGGCGCTGTGCGGTTTCGGTGTACTCCTCGAGCGCCATCATGTTGACCGGGCCCATGCCTTCGAGACGCTGGCGGAGCGCGCGCGCCGCTTCTTCTTCGGAGGCGAGGGCTTCGGCGGCGATGCGTTCGATGGTGTCGTCGGCGCGGAGGATGGCGGGCTCTACGCTGAGGTCGTTGAGGCAGGTTTGTTCGAGGTGCTCGACGTCGGAGGTGAGCTTGGCGGCGCGGGCCGAAAGGGTGGAGCGGGTCTCGCGGAGGGCTTCGGTCTCGTGGCGGAGGTGGCGGAGCTGATGGTCGAGCTCGGCCATTTGCGCGCGGAGTTCGGTGGCCTGCGCGGAGAGCGTGGCGCCTTCGCTTGTGGCCTGGGCGCGGAGTTCAGTGAGTTCAATGTGCTGTGCGGCTAGCTGCGAGGTTTCTTCTTCGCGGCGTTGGCGTTCGGAGGAGGCGGTGGCGAGTTGCTGCTCGAGCTGCGCGATACGTTGTTGCTGACCGGCGTAGAGGCGGGCGGTCTGGTCGAAGTTGGCGTTGGCGTTGCGGCGGCGCTCTTCTAATCCGGCTAGTGCGGCTGCGGCTGTGGCGGCGGCCTGCTGGAGTTCTTCGCGGTTGGCTCTGAGGGAGCCGATTTGGGCGTTGAGTTCGGCGATCTGGCCTTCGATCTGGGTGCGCTGGGCTTCGTGCTGCGCGGCTTCCTCGCGCTTGCGGGTGATGAGCTCCTGCTTCTGTGCGCGGGCGGCCTGGTTGCGGTCGGTGGCTAGCTGCCATTCCTGGAGGCGGCGTTCGATGCGGGCGGTTTCTGCTTCCATCTGACGGAGGGCGGCGCCGGAGTTGGCGGACTCGCGCTCGGCGTCGCGGCGTTCGTGGTTCTTGCCGTCGAGCGTGGCGGTGAGGTCGGTGAGTTCGCGCTGCAGGGCTAGTGTGGCGAGATCGGTTTGCGAGAGCTCGGATTCAACGGCGGTGATTTTTTTCTGGATTTCTGTGAGCTCGCGCTTGAGGGCGAGGGGGCCTTGCTCGCGGGGCTTGCCGCCGGTGACTGTGACGTTGTGGAACGTTTCTCCGGTCGGGGAGAGGAAGAAGGCTTCGGGATATTGGGCGGCGAGGCTGCGGGCGGTGTCCGTGTCGGGGGCGATGAAGCCGTCGCGGAGTTTGGGCAGGATGGATTCGAGTGAGGTGCCGAAGCCGTTTAGGACGCGGATGCAGTCCTTGAGCGGAATGGCGGTTGAGTCGGGTCCGGAAGCAGGTCTCTCCACTGTGGCGTCAAAGTGCGCCGCCTCCGGTCGAGATGACACATCTGTGGTGGTGTGGGCCTCGGGGTGGACGAGGAAGGTGGCGCGGCCGGCTACGTCGGTTTGGAGGAGGGCTAGGCCGGCGTTGGCGGCGTCCCAATTTTTTACTACTACGTAGTTGAGCTCTTCGCGGAGGAACTCGTCGACTACGCTTTCGTAGCGGCCGTCGACTTCGAGGTAATCGGCTAGCGTGCCCACAGCGCCGAGCGCGTTGCCTTGCGGGCTGTTGGCGCGCTGGGCGTTCACCTTGAAGATGTTGCGGACGGTGTCGGTGGAGTAGCTGTGCTCGCGGATGAGGGCTTCGATGGAGCCGCGGCGGCCGAGGAGGGAGGCTAGCTGGCCGCGGAGTTCGTCGCCGCGACGCTTTGATTGTGTTTCTTCGTTGCGGCGGGTTTCGATGGTCTGGCGGACTTCGTTGATGTCGGCTTCGAGGCGTTGGAGGCGCTCGGTTACGCCTTCGAAGGAGAGCTTGATTTGTCCGCGCTGGACGCCGAGGGCTTCGAGTTCGGTGCGGGCGGTTTCGGATTCGGAGGTCAGGCGTTCGGCTTCGCGCTCGAGGCCCGAGAGGGCGGCGCCGGCTTGCGCTTCTTCGTTGTTGGCCTGGGCGGCGCGCTGCATGATGTGCATGGCGTTGCGGCGGCGTTCTTCTGTTTGCTGCTCGGCGGTGGCGAGGGCGCGGACGGCTTCCTGCGCGGCTTGCTGCTGGTGTTGGGCGTTGGCGCGTGAGGCTTCGGACTCTGCGGTGGCGTTTTCGAGGAAGCTGCGGTGTTGCTCGCGTTCGCCGGCCAGGGCCTCGAGTTGGGTCCTTGCTTGTCCCAACTCCTCTTCGCCTGTCGCCAGGCGTTGGGTGAGGTCGGCGATGCGGTCGGCGTTCGAGGCGGTGCGGGCGGCGATGCGTTCTAGCTCCACGGCGGACTGGTTGGCGCGGGTGCCGGCTTCGCGGATCTGCTGGTCGAGCTCGTAGCCCTTGGCCACACCGGTGGAGTGCGCTTCATCCATCGCTTCGAGGGCGGTGGCTTGCTGGTCGATCTGCGCGGCGAGGCGGGTGATCTCGGTGGAGATGGCGGCCTGTTCGGAGTCCATCTGCGCGAGGCGGCTGGCGAGGACTACGCGGAGCTTGCCGCGGAGTTCGGTGTGGATGGATTGGTAGCGCTCGGCTTTGGCCGCCTGGCGCTTGAGGGTGAGCATCTGCTTGGTGACTTCTTCGAAGATGTCGTTGACGCGCGAGAGGTTTTGCTTGGCCGACTCGAGGCGGAGCTCGGCAAGGCGCTTTTTGGTTTTGAAGCGGGTGATCCCGGCGGCTTCTTCGATGATGGATCGGCGATCGAGGGGCTTGGAGGAGAGGAGCTGCCCGATGCGCTCCTGGCCGATGATGGCGTAGCTTTCGCCGCCGAGGCCGGTGCCCATGAAGATGTCCTGAATGTCGCGGAGGCGGCAGATTTTGCCGTTGAGCAGGTACTCGGAGTCGCCGGTGCGGAAGAGGCGGCGGGTGATGGTGATTTCGCCGGCGCGGATGGGGGCGCGGCCGAACTTGCGGCGGCGGATTTTGAGGACGACGTTGTTGGGGTCGGCGAGCGTGGCTTCGGTCGGTCCGTCGTGGTTGGGGTGGCCTCCGCGCTCTTCTTCGTCCTCGTCGATGGCTTCAGCGGCGGCGGCGATTTCTTCGGGGGTGGAGTGCTCGTGGAGGACTCTGCGCTTTTTGCCGGGGGCTTCGTAGGTGGTTCCGGGCTGCGCTTCGGCTACGGCTTCTTCGGTTTCTTCAGCAGCTTCGCGGCGGGCTTCGGTTTCGTCCCAGTCGCCGGAGATTTCTTTGACATTCTTGCCGTCCGGCCTTCCGTCAAGAACCAGCTCGGGGCCGTGGGCCGCGTCGTCGTAGACTTCGGGGTCGACGAGAGTAAGCGATACCTCGGCCATGCCGGTGGCTTTGCGGTCGCGGGTGCCGGCGAAGATGACGTCTTCCATCTTGAGGCCGCGGAGGGATTTGGCGGATTGTTCGCCGAGGACCCAGGTGATGGCGTCGGAGATGTTGGACTTGCCGCAGCCGTTGGGGCCGACGATGGCGGCGATGCCCTGGCCGGCGAGCTGGACTTCGGTGCGGTCGCAGAAGGATTTGAAGCCGAGAATTTGAACTTTGCGGAGCTTGAGCAACGGGGCACCCCTGGGTGTTGGTTCGACTGCGTATCTTTGGGCTCGCGAGCTGCGCGCCTGTCTGAATCGTAGTAGCGGGAGGGGTGAGAATCAACAAGGTGCCGCTAGATGTTGTGGATAAGCTGTACCGGTCGCAAAGATATAGGGTCGAAGGATATTTCGATCGCAATTGGCCGGGGCAGGAATTTTCGCATCCAACGGTGTAGCCGGATGAGGGATGAGGAGGGACGAAACT
>CAZZYB010000150.1:0-8547 GCA_964658125.1 uncultured Acetobacteraceae bacterium
TTCCGGTACGAGCATGGGTTCCATTCTTGCGGCGCTGTATTCCACGGGACATACGCCCGAACAGATGAAGCACCTGCTTGATGAGAAATCAGTAGGACAAGTATTCACGCTGAGCGCCGATTACACATCGCTCAATTACCGCCGGCGTGAAGATAGCCGCGAAATTCCTAACGGCGTCGGCCTGGGCCTAAAACACGGTGTTTCCTTTCGCAACTCCATACTCACAGACACCGGCCTGAACGAGCTCCTGGACAAAGAGTTCATTCGTTACAACGACCAGACGGACTTTAACAATCTTCCGATTCCATTTCGCTGCCAGGCCACGGACCTCACCGCCGCTCACACGGTCACCTTTGCGCGCGGCTCGCTGCAGGACGCGGTTCGCGCTTCCGCATCGATCCCCGGCGTCTTCCGCCCTTTTGAGCTCGACGGTCACGAGTTCGTGGATGGCGCCATCCTCGAAAACCTACCGGTAGAAGACACCAGGGCCATGGGCGCCGACGTCGTCATCGCCATTAGCCTCCCGCTGGAACCGGTCGGCAAGGGTGATCTGGACTCCATCGTGGGCGTGCTCCAACGTGCGTTCGCCGTGGGCATCGAGAATAACGAAGAGCAGTCCCGCAAACAGGCAAACGTCGTCATCATGCCCGACATCAGCGGCTTTACTGCCAACGATTACCTGAAAACAAAGTCGCTCGCCGATAAGGGCTACAACGCCGCCGAATCTCACAAGGCCGAGCTCCTGAAGTACGCGCTCGACGAGGCGCAGTGGAACGAATACCTCGCCCATCGCCACTCCAAAGAGCGTGGCCCGGCGGGCAACATCATGATGGTCAAGATCAAGGCGCCGAACGCCTCCGTGAAAGAGGCGGCCACGCGCAAGTTTGCCGGCCTGGTCAACCAGCCGCTGGATACCAATAAGGTTGAAACGCTGCTCGCCGACCTGCGTAGCGATGGCGGCTACGATGCCGATTACACGGTCGGGTACGACTCCAGCGACTCATCGCGCCCCATCATCCTGGTCAGCATCAACGATAAGAAAACCGGTCCGCCTTTCCTGGACCTCGGCTTGAACGTTGCGGCCCAGACCGGCGGCGTGACTCGCGCGACTGTCAGCACCATCCTGCTCTACCAGAACCTCGGCGGCTACGGTTCGGAGTTGCGCGCCAAGCTGGATTTCGGCTTCCTCACCAACATCGAGGGCGAGTATTACCGCCGGCTCGGCTGGAAGGGCATCTTCGCCGCTCCGCGCGCCAACCTCACGCGGCAGCCGTTCTACATCTACAACGGCCAGACACGCTTATCCGAACGCCAATCGCAGATGGCGGGCTTCGCCGGCGACCTGGGGTACACCGATGGCCGCAGGTTCGAACTCCGCGGTGGGTACTCCTTCCAGAACGTGCAGTGGTCCACCACCGTGGGCACAGACGGCCTGCCCGACTATCACGGCAACGCGCAGACCGTCCGGGTGCGTGCGGTCTTCGACTCGCAGGACCGGGCCCTGGTGCCGCAGTTCGGCATCCGTTCGGTCACTACCGCGGGATATCTCTACGGCACTAACGGCAGCCCAAGCACGCCTCAGTTCTTCAGCGAGATTGATGTTGCCCACCTGTTCGCGAAGAAGTACATCGTCCTGGCCCGGGCGGAGGGCGCCACGATGTTCAACCACAACGTGGCACAACCCTTCCGCTACACGCTGGGCGGTCCGCTGCGCCTTAGTGCGACTGCCATCGACGAACTGCGCGGCACAGACTACTTCCTCATTACGCCGGGTGTTCTGCGCCGCATTGCAAAGCTGCCAGCCCCGCTCGGGCAGAGCATCTACGTCGGCGGTACCTACGAAGCCGGCCAGGTGCGGAGACCCGACGGCGCCAGCATCTTCCGCCAGGATGTTTATTTCGGCATCGTCGCCGAGACGCCCTTCGGCGTCATCACAGCCGCGCCCGCGATCGGGAACGACGGACAAAGGAAGTTTATCTTTACGCTGGGTAGGCTGTTCTAGCTGGCGTGGACCGGTTCGGCGACCTTGCGCTCAATCGCCTCGACCCGCTTGTCGATGTTCATGGCAAAAATCATTGCCTGATGATTGGTTTCCAACTTCGCCCACAGCAGATCGAATTTGCTATCGATCTTTGCGGACAAGGCTGCCTCCATACCAATGACCCGTTCGAAGTTGCTGTCGATCTTCGCAGACAGAGCTTCGTCGCGCATCCTGGAACCGTCATCGAGGCGGTTGATCTTCTCTTGAAGAGACTTCAGCTCTGGCGCGACCAGATCCTGGATCACTTTGCGAACGTCCTCGATTGCGCCCATGTGATCTCCTGTCCAAAGTCTACACCTGCGCCTTCGAGCAGCTTCAACCAGGTTCTGCGGAACCTACTTCCCCTGTTCCAATCTGGAAGCCAGCCGATCCGGCAACCCCGCCGCGCGAATCGCCGCCTGCGCTCCCGCAATATCGTAAGGCACGCGCTGGAAGATCACGCACTCCGCCGCGCTGTCGTAGATCGCAAACGCCGCGCGCCAATCCTGATCGCGCGGCTGCCCCACCGAGCCCGGATTGATCAGGTGCCGCGTTCCCACCGGCACATCGATCTCCGCCGACTCCGGCTGATCGTTCGTCTGGAAGTGCGGGCGGTTCTCATGCCACTCATGATCTCGCTGCGAGAAGCCACCCTGGACATGGGTATGTCCAAAGAACGTAATCTCACTGGCCATTTGCTGTAGCGGAGTCCACGCATCGCGCATGGTGACAATGTACTGGTCCTCATGCAGCGGCGACCCGTGCGCGCACATCGCGCGGCCTCCGGCAGCGACTGGCCCTTGCGGCATCTCACGCAGCCATTGCAGGTTCTCGGGCGTCAACTTGCGCTGCGTCCAGGCGGCGGCCGCAGCTGCGACCGGATTGAACCCCTGCGAGCTGGTCAGTCCGCAGCAAACGCGGTCATGATTGCCCCGCACATTTACCTGCGCCAGCTTGCGCATCAGGTTCACAACCTCGTTCGGATTGCCGCCATAACCGACTACATCACCCAGGTTCCACAGCGCATCAACGTTGCCCGCAGCCGCGAGCACGGCTTCAAGAGCCTGCAGATTACCGTGAATGTCGGAGAGAACAAGGACGCGCATGAGCCGACGGTCAGTCTACTCCAACCGCGCGGCTTACGTAGTCACCCGTTAGGTCAATGTGGCGAGCGGCCGTCCCCTGTCGGACCGCATCGTAGGAGCCGCGGCCAGCAGATTGCGCGTATAAGCGTGCTTCGCGCAGGCAAAGATCTCGCCCGCCGCAGCCTCTTCGACGATCTCGCCATGACGCATCACAGCCACGCGATCGGCGACCTGCGCGACCACCGCGAGGTCGTGTGAAATGAACAGCATCGACAACCCGTGCGTCTCGCGCAGACGCTTCAGAAGCGCCAAAATCTGGGCCTGCACGGTCACGTCGAGCGCCGTCGTCGGCTCATCGGCGATCAGCAGCTGCGGCTTGTTCACCAACGCCATCGCTATCAGCACCCGCTGGCGCTGGCCGCCCGAAAACTGGTGCGGATAATCGTCCATCCGGCGTTCCGGTTCAGGCAGCGAAACCTCGTGCATTGCCTGCAGCACGCGCTCCCGAACTTCTTTGCGCGGAGTCTTCGGAGCATGTGCCAGCACCGCTTCGGCAATCTGCCGTCCGACGGTCATGACGGGGTTCAGCGCCGTCATCGGCTCCTGAAAGATCATTGCCATCGACCGTCCGCGACGCGCTCGCATCTGCGCTTCGGACAATGTCAGCAACTCCTCGCCGTCGAGCCGAATGCTTCCACTGACGGACGCGCTGGCTGGCAGCAGCCGCAGCATCGCCAGCGAAGTGGCCGACTTGCCCGATCCCGACTCTCCCACCAGACCCAGCGTCTCGCCGCGGTGGATGGCGAACGAAACTCCGCGCACCGCCTCGTTGCCCGAGAACGCAATCCGCAGATCGCGTACTTCGAGCAGCGGTTTCACATCGTCATTCAGCGCTGAAGCCATTCCAGCCAGAATAGCGGATGCGCTCCGCCTGAGCCTTCCGGTGCGCGGCTTCATCCAATCCGTATGGGCCCGCTTCGCCTCTCCGTACTCGACCAGTCGCCCGTTCCTTCCGGCTCAACGCCCGCAGACGCGCTGCAGAACTCCATCTCCCTCGCGCGTCACGTTGACGCGCTGGGCTACCACCGCCTGTGGTACTCCGAGCACCATGCGATGGACCTGCTGGCCTGCACCGCGCCTGAAATCCTGCTCGCTCGCATCGGCGCTGAAACCTCGCGCATCCGCATCGGTTCCGGCGGCATCATGCTGCCGCACTACTCGCCGTTCAAGGTGGCGGAAGTCTTCCGCACGCTCGAAGCCTTCTACCCTGGCCGCATCGACCTCGGCATTGGCCGCGCGCCGGGCGGCGGCAGCTTGAAGCTCACGCCCTGCGCCGCGTCCGCACTGGCCCTGCACCTGACGACTTCCCGCAACAGCTAGCCGAGCTGCTCGCCTTTCTGCACCCCGAACAGTTCCCACCAAACCATCCGTTCGGCAATGTACTCGTCGCACCCGCGTCGCCGGGAGCACCCGATGTCTGGCTGCTCGGCTCCTCGATGTGGTCGGCTGTCACGGCCGCCGCCAACGGACTTCCCTACGCCTTCGCGCACTTCTTCTCACCCGTGCAGACGCGCAATGCCATCGAGCACTACCGCCACGCCTTCACGCCCAGCGTCTATCGCCATGAGCCCGAGTCGACCCTCGCCATCGGCGTGATCTGCGCCGAAACGCAAGCCGAAGCCGACCGCCTGCACCTCAGCGTAAAGCTGCTGCAGCGGCGCATCCGCATGAACGACCGCCGTCCTGTCGCCTCACCCGAAGAAGCTGCCCGCGACCTCAACGTGCTTCCGACGCCGCCAAACCCGCTGCTCGCCTTTACAGCGGGCAGCCTTGACGAACCCGATGCGGAGTTCCCGCGCTACGTTGTCGGCACTCCCGACAAGGTCTGCACCGAACTCACGCACATCGCTCGGGAGCTCGAACTTTCGGAGCTAATCGTCAACACGATCACTCATTCGCATGAAGCCCGTCTTCGGAGCTACTCGCTCCTGGGGGAAGCCTTCAAGCTTCAGTAGCGGGCCACTCCCCTCCTGTCACTGGGGGGTGAGTGTTTGTTTTGTTGCACTTGCGCGGTTTGTCGCCTGTAAGCCACTCAATTCAGAGATTTTAGCTGCAAAATAGCTGGAATGTGCGGTTTACAGGTGGTTGGCCGGTCAATGGAAAAGCCGCCTCCGGCTGGCCGGGGCGGCTTTCCACTTCTACTGGGATTATATCAGGTTGGACGGGCTGGCACTAAACTCATTTCAGTATGTCTTCCGACTACGACGTCCTCATCGCCGGCGCAGGCCCCGCCGGTTGCGCCGCCGCTTACGACCTAACCAAGGCCGGCAAGCGGGTACTGCTGCTCGACCGCCGCACCTTTCCCCGACCCAAAGCCTGCGCCTGCGGTTTGACGCGCAAGACACTCAAAGCGCTCCGCTACTCGGTTGATCCAGTTGTCGAGCGTGTCTGTAACGAGATTGTTCTCCAACGCGCAGCGGAAGGAACAACTTCAGCGGACAAGTCGCAGGAGGTCCGCATCCGCTCTCGCAACCCGATCTGCGCGATGGCCGTCCGTGAGCGCTTTGACGACTTCTGCCTGAAGCAAACCCTGGCCGCCGGTGCGGAACTGCGAAAGATAGAAACCATCGCCGGGCTGCGCGAGCTTCCAACCCACATCGAACTCGAGATCGTGACCGCAACCGGCCCTGAAACACTCCGCGCCCCTATCCTCATCGGCGCTGACGGCTCCAACGGCCAAGCGCGGCGCCTGGCTGAGGGGAGGTTCCAGGGCCCAGGGCTCAGCGTCCAGAACGCGGCTGACGTTCCGCAACACGAGCGTTCGGTGGACCACGGCCCCTCGACCCTCGACCCTCCCTGGTACACTCGCGGCTTTGCTCTCGAAGCGCTCGTCCCTTACGACGATCTCCCGCAGGCACTTCCGGGCGGTGACGCTCCCCATGACCTCGTCTTCGATTTCAGTCCCATCCCCGGCGGCTATGGCTGGCTCTTTCCGAAGGGCGACCACATCAATATTGGAGTCGGAGCGTTTGCACCCGCGGACTCCGACGCTCAGCTCAAGTCGGTTACCCGTGCGCTTCTCGCGGAGTACACGCGCGAAAAACTCGGCGTTGCGCTGCCCAAAGAAGTGACCGGCCAGCATCTCGGCATGGGAGGCCACGCGTACATCCCGCGCGGCCGCGTCCTGCTGACCGGAGACGCCGCGGGCCTGGTCGACCCGCTCACGGGCGAAGGCATCCACTCGGCAATTATTAGCGGGCAGGCGGCGGCCGCAGCGATCCTTTCGGACGGCGCAGATGTCGCACTGGCTTACCGCAAAAACCTCGCTCCGCTGCAGGAGACTCTGGCCTTTTCGCATCGCGCAGCGCAGGCCTTCTACCGAGAACCCGCGCGGGGCTTCCGCGCGATGCGGCTTCCATTCCTGCGCTCGCTCGTGCTGAAGACCTACGCCGACGGCGTGCCGCACATCCGCCTGCTCACCGCGCTAGGCAAGCTGGTCTAGCGGTTCATCGGATACTCCTGCACCCAGTGAAATCCACGCGACATCAACAGCGTTGGCGGCACATTGATCTTCTCCAGCGTGAACGCCGCGGGCCTACCCTTCCATGTCCCTGCGAGCTGTAACTTGCCCGGGCCCGCATCCGCCCAGTGCAGCGTCGCATAGGGTGCGCCTTGCGGCTCGCCATTGTCGCTGCTCTGCACAAATTCCATGGTCTTCGTCTTCGGCGATGTCGTTACGGTCAGGAACTGCGGCTTGTCCTGGTCGGCAGTCTTCACCTGCACGAAGTCCGCCGCACGTACCGTCATCGCAGTCCAGTGCAGGTCTGTTGCCGCGCCGCTCGGCGACTGTACGGTCCATTGCCCTTTAAGCTCCGTTTCTCCGCCACGCCACGCCTTCCACGAACTCACTCCAGTGATAAACAACAGGTGGCCGATCACCAACACCTGCAGACAGTGCGCCGCAATCCGCAGATGTTTACGCTCAGGCTTGCGCACCCAGACGCCAGTCAGCGCGGCGTCCTTGCGCGCGACGAAGAACCGCCACAACGGCAACGCGTCTGGCAGAAGGAGGAACAGTGCCATGAGCAAAAGCTCGAGTGAGTAAAGCTTCACCGGAATGTCGTAGCCGATGTTCATCATGAAGATGTTCAGCATGACGGCAGCTGCGCCCATCGCACCCAACGTGCTGGTGCGGCGGAAGCACAACAGCACACCCGGAATCACCTCCGACAACCCGGCGAAAATCCTGTACTGCCATGAGGCGCCCAGGAAGGTCCACGCCAGCTTCATCGGCGATGAAGCACCGTATGTTTCGGCGAGCGTTGTCGCAGAGGGCGGTGGCATCTGCAGCGGAAATACCTTTTCGAACCCATAACTAAACAGCGTTGCGGCCAGCGCAAACCGCATCACCAGGCGCAGCCACGCATACAGCGTGTTGTACTCGCGACGTCGACCGCGCGGCTCGCTCACGGCGCTCCACACGGCGCACACAGCCAGCGAGACGACCACCGCGCAGAGCGCTCCAATCCATCCCAGCGCCGTATCGCCCGAGCCCGTAGGATGCCGAACCGACGCCTCGCCCGTCAGCCGAAATACGTACACACCCGTCCACAAAGTGAGCCGCTCCACCGGCCAATCCAGCCAAGTTGATACGTGCCGGTCCAGCCAGGGCCACACCCACAGGACCAGCCCAAGCCCATTGTCGAAAAGAATCCAGAAGACGAACGCGAATCGGAAGGCGATACGCTTCGCCATCGGCCACGCCGTGCGTTGTTTGATTTCAGCCGGCGGCTGTTCGGGAATCATGCAGGAACTATAGCCGCAACGCCGCCCGAACCCCTAATCAAACCGCGGCAGATGTTCAATATCTCCGGCGGGTACCGGCTCGAGCGGACCTCCCGCCTTCATCCACGCCTTCAACCCGCCCTGGATCACCTTCGTATGGCAGTTTTCCTGCTCCAGCAGATGCGCGACCCGCATGCTCGTCGCCTCGCGGGCGCAGGAGCAGTACAGGTAAATCTCGCACTCCGGAGCCATGAACTCGCGTAGCGCAATCAACTCTTCCTTGAGACGGCTGGGCTCCACGCGGATCGAGTTCTTGATGCGTTGCATCCCGGGGTCGTAGTAGCCGTGGCTGCGTACGTCGGCGATGACTACAAGTTTTTCGTGCGTTGCGACCCTCATGCGTTCCCACAGATCGTGCGCTTCGACGCGCTCCACCGAGCTGTCACGATTGTCGCGCATCGAGTTGTAAAACAGCCACAAACCGTAGGCCAGAATCAGGCCCAGGACAGTGGCCGCGGTGAAGTGTCCGACACGCTGGAGGAAGGCAAGGATGTCGCGTATGAAGGGGCTGAAGAGATAGCCGATCGTCGTCCATGCCGTTACGTAGCCGAACACGCCTACGGAATCGAGTTTCAGAAAACGGGTGACCCGCATGTT
>CAZZYB010000151.1:0-8506 GCA_964658125.1 uncultured Acetobacteraceae bacterium
AGCACAAGGATATTGCGTCGAAAGTAGTCGCTCTCCGTAGGAGCCGTGCGAAACAGAACACCGTCCTCATTCAGAAACGTAGCCCCGGCGTGTTCCATCCCTCCAAAGGGAAAACCCGGAATCAGCACCAGGTCATACTTCGCAAAGGGAAACGGCTGCGCAAAATAATTAGACAGATACCGAATGCCCCGCGCCGCCATCTGCTGCACCTGCGGCGCCTCAACCTTCGCTCGGGCAAGTTGCGACTTCCGCACATAAACCGTCGGCTCTCCCGCACCCTTTCCCGGCAGCGCCTCAAACGGCCCAGCAGCGAACGCAAATAGATACGTACTGATCGGCAGCGTCTCCGGAAACGAAGTCTCGCCGTTCTCACCCGCCGACTGCACCAGCGACGGCGCCGTATTAGCAACCACCGTCCAATCCGAAGGATGGAGAATCGTGAGCTTGAACCGCGCCTTCAAATCCGGTTGATCGAAGCAAGGAAAAGCCATACTCGCATCCATTGGCACAAACAGCGTGTAGACATACTCACTGTGATCGTCGCGATCCTCATATCTCGTGATCGCCTTCCCCGCCGCTGCCACGTTGCTGGCAAACTCCAGCACAAGTTTGTTGTTCCCTTTCACCAGGGCGGCGCCCGGCAAGTTCAGGTGCCCGTTCTCGATACCCGTTGAGATCTCTTTGCCGTTCAACGACGCGCTCGAAACACTTCCATCCCGATAATCCAGCGCCAGGTCTCCTGAGCCCGCGTCCGAAAACGTCAACGTCTCCACACCCTCCACCGTCGGAGACCGCGGCGCAAGTGTGAACCGAAGGCTGTACCGCACATCCTTCACCCTCGCTGCCCGGTCCACAGCCAACGACCGCGAAACGCCTTCTTCGACAACTCTCGCCTGCACGTCAGGCACCGAGCACAAAAACATCGCGAGCAACACCCACACCACCCCACCGATCCGTCCGTACAGTCTCATAAACCCCCGCTAAACAGAGTTTTCATCCTACCGGATGCCCAACCAAACCTGGAGTCCGCCTTACCCATTGTGGTAAAGTCAAAAAGTTGCCCCGTGCAGCACTGGAGAGATGGCCGAGTGGCTGAAGGCGCACGCTTGGAAAGCGTGTATACCGCAAGGTATCCAGGGTTCGAATCCCTGTCTCTCCGCCACACTTCCCCATAACTAATTCAGATCAGCTTATACGGCACGAGACAAACGACTTGGCACTGTCTGAAAATATCCCAGATGTCCAACGCAACCCGCCGTTGCTGTGCTCTCCCCGTTTGAAACCGTGCCACATGGCAGAAACATGACCACGACTCGTGGTCGACTCTGGCTGCCTACTCCGGCTTTCCAACGCCTGGAAGGCCGTTCATTTGGGCGCAAGGTCCTCCGCGAGGATTCTACGCAACTCGCTTTGCATCATGCCGAGAAGGCCTTCAGCCTCCATTGAAGTTTGAACGTGAACGTTTTTGAGGTCAGCAACGGTTTTCGGAGTCCAACGGGGGATATCTATTCGGCCGTACTGAAAAGTTTGGAACTTTGACAATACTGGCGAGTAGTTGCAGCAACTCATATAAGCGCTGGTTACGCTCGCAAGAGGTAATCCGGAGTAGTCGGGGCGGTGGAAGGATGCCTGTGCTATTTCGGATTGGAGAGCCGCCGGAATTGGGTCGGAATCCTTGAGAGCGCCAGTTTCCGCGTTCTTCTTGAGCCATTTGGTTACTATGCCGTTTGCGCCGGTTAGCGAATCTTCCGCCGCCGCGTCCTGTCTCCGCAGAGCGTCTATCACGGTCTGTGCGTCCCTGATGGCTGAAACGTACCTTTCGCGCTCTAACGGAGTCAGCTTTCGGGGCGCAAACGGGTTGGGATTGATTGGGGGTAGATTGTTACTCGGTTGGGCCGCCGGGGTGTTCGATACTGGAGGCGTCTGCGGCTGTGCATTTTGTGACGCGGTTCCGACAGTTGCGGTTTGTATGGCTCTTGTCACGATTGCCTGGGTCGCCTCTAACTGACGACGTTGTGCCGGTGAGAGCTGTGCCGTATTGCCAGAATCTCGCAGGTTGTTGAGCGAAACCTGGGACTCTCGAAGAAGTGACACAACGTCGCCCAAGGTGTGCTCGGCTCGTTCTTGTGCTAGAACTGCATGTTCGCTCTTTGCGTCCGCGTCGCTCTGATTCTTGTCGTTAAATAGTCCGATCACAATTGTGACTAAAAATAAAGACCAGCCGAGAAACCGAAAGAATCTTAGATATCGCCTACGTTGTGCTCTATTCGCAACTTCATTCGGAAGCGCCATGACCGCGAGTTTTCCCGCTTCGTAGGCGAGCAATGTTTGAAGTAGGCCTATTACTACAAAAAAGATTAAAACCCACACGGCTATGTGGGCGTGCATCCCGTGGGCCAAGCGCCAGACAGGGTGTGCGTGCGTATAGAAAAAAGAGGAGAGCCAAGGCCAGTTCATGCGTTGCCTTCGGAGTTGGGTATGGGGGTGGGCCCTTTCGGCGATTGTACAGGCGGGACGGCAGCGTGCGCCGGACTGTCCCGTTCGGGCGGCACCAATCCACACCACAACTAGCAGGGTATGCCGGCGATTATCGCCCAAAAAAACGTTCTAGATTTCGGCGCTCGGACCAAAATCACGAACCGTTGATTCACAAACAAAGGACTTATGGGGTGCCTTCTACCACTAAGGGTGTAGCCAAATACAAGCGCGGTGTATGGACTTGACCCGAATGTGGTATCGATTCAAAATTGGGCACTTGCTACTCTTGACCGTGACATGGCCGGATGTCCAAGCCCGGCAAATGGTGTCAACCGCGAGAGGCCAGTAGGAGAGCGTCCAACACTCGCCTACTGGCCCCTTCTACTTTCTAAGGTACAACGACCGGGCTCCCGCGTCCCATACAACGAATTGGGAAGTCCTTCGGCCTAGGCCGGCTCCCCATGGACAATCCTGATCCAGCCGAGGCGTAGGAGTCACCAACGGAGTGGCCCAATGTGGCTGCTCGGCTTCGGATGCCGCAACCCGCGCCTCATAGCGCCGCCAGAAGCTCTCTTGCGCTCCCAAACTAAGGGGAGCAAAGCCAACTGTCAGCAAGAAGAATGCAATCTTGACAGACATAATTGAAGATTAACGCATACTCGGATTCCATTCATCACTTCTCTTGAGGACTCAATCTGGGAGATCGACAGCCCCAGGTAAACACAAAAGCCAGCCACGACTTCAGCTTCGGTCTCAAACTGACACAAACTCTTGAGCTCGCTAAGCGGCAAAGCCAGAATTGAACTTTTCGGCGTTCCTCGCGTATTGCTAACAGGAACTCCGGAACGCGGTCTAATCTGCAAATAAGATGAACATGTTGTGCCGGTACGCGCGCCCGGCAGCCTCGGCAACCAGGGTAACGAACCTAAGGCCACCCAGGACGGATAATGTACTTGGAACTGCTACGCCGAATAACCCAGTCCCTCCGTCTTCTCAGCGTTTTAGCGCTCGTAACGTTCTGCGCCGCGGCATCAGCCAGTGAATATCACGGCCAGGTCATTTTCGCCGGCCTCCCAGTCCCCGGAGCCACGGTCACAGCTACACAAGGCAACAACAAAGTCTCCGTTATCACCGATCAGCAAGGAATTTACTTCTTTCCCAACCTGCAAGACGGCGCATGGACGATCGACATCGAAATGCAATGCTTCTCGCCGATCAAGCAAACTGTCACCATCGCCTCGAACACACCCGCAGTTCAATTTGAACTGAAGCTGCTGTCGCTCGACCAGATCATGGCGCAAGCCAAGCTCGTAAAGGTCGAACCCAGGCCTGTTCTAACCGCCGCGGCACCCGCAGCCACCCCCGGTAAGCCCAACGCACCCAAGCCCGCCGATACTGCCGCTCCCGAAGCGCCAAAGCCTTCCGACGAAACCAGCGAGAAAGCCAACGACGGCTTCCTCGTCAACGGCAGCGTCAACAACGCAGCCACCTCTCAGTTCTCGCTTGCACCCGCGTTCGGCAATCAGCGCAAGAACGGCAAGGGCCTCTATAACGGCGGCCTCGCGCTGATCCTGGACAACTCCGCCCTCGACGCTCGACCGTACTCCCTCAGCGGTCTCGACTCGCCGCGTTCTTCCTACAACCGGATCACAGGCGTATTCACACTCGGCGGCCCTTTGAATATCAAACGGCTCATGCCGAAGGGCCCCAACTTCTTCGTAGCGTATCAATGGACGCGTGACCGCGACGCCACCACTCTCTCCGGCCTCGTGCCCACCGTCCCGGAGCGCAGCGGAGACTTATCGGGAATCCTCAACGCTCTCGGACAGCCCGTCCAGATATTCAACCCGACCACTGGCCTGCCCTACTCCGGCAATATCCCCATTAGCCCGCAAGCCCAGGCACTCCTTGCTCTCTATCCGCTTCCCAACGTAGCCGGAAATGCCCGCTACAACTATCAAGTTCCCGTTCTCAGCAGCATCCATCAGGACTCGCTGCAATCGCGCCTCGATAAAACAATTGGTCGCAGGAACCAGCTCTACGGTGGTTTCGCCTTTCAGAACACACGCACCAGCGGTGCCAATCTATTCGGCTTCAACGACAAGTCCGCCGCACTGGGCATGAACACCAATATCAACTGGGTCCACCGGTTCAGTCACGGTTTCATCCTCAACACCGGCTACCGCTTCAGCCGCATTCGCACCCAGGAAACCCCGTACTTCGCCAATCGCCAAAACATCTCCGGTGCAGCCGGCATCATTGCCTACAGTGACGCGACCCCCACCGGAAATGATCAAAGCCCCACCGAATGGGGTCCACCGTCCCTCGCCTTCTCGAGCGGCATCGCGGGTCTCTCCGACGTGAACAGCTCCTTCAACCGCAATCGCACCGACGCCTTCTCAGCGTCCACTACATGGAATCACGGGCGCCACTTCGTCACCTTCGGTGGCGACTTCCGCCGCCAGCAATTCAACTACCTCGCGCAGCAGAATCCGCGCGGCAGCTTCGCCTTCACAGGCGCCGCCACCCAAGGCAGCGTCACAGGTACAGGCTCGGATTTCGCCGACTTCCTCATCGGCAAGCCCGACACCACTTCTATCGCCTTCGGAAACGCGGACAAATATCTCCGCCAATCCGTTTACGACGTTTTCATCACGGACGACTGGCGCATCCGCCCCGATCTCACGCTCAACGTCGGAGCCCGCTGGGAGTACGGCGCACCCATCACCGAGCTGCACAACCGCCTCGTCAACCTCGACGTTGCGCCTGGCTTCACAAAAGCCACCCAGGTACGCGCCGATAGCCCTACCGGGACGACCACGGGATCGCAATATCCCAACTCCCTCATACGCCCCGACAAGACCGGTATCGAGCCCCGCCTCGGCCTTTCCTGGCGCCCAATCCCCGGCTCAACCGTCGTCGTCCGTGCCGGCTATGGCATTTATCGAGACACCTCCATCTATCAGTCCGTCGCCTTGTCCCTGGCGCAACAAAGTCCTTTCTCAAAGAGTCTCAGCGTAGCCAACAGCGCATCCTGCCCCCTTAGCCTGATCGCTTTCCCCGACTGCGCGGGCATCCTACCGAATACCTTCGCCGTCGATCCAGACTTCCGCGCAGGCTACGCCCAAAACTGGCAGCTATCGGTCCAACGCGATCTCCCCTTCGCACTCCAACTAACCGCCACCTATCTCGGAATCAAAGGCACTCACGGTGTACAGGAATACCTTCCCAACTCCTACGCGCTCGGCGCAACCAATCCTTGCCCTGCCTGCCCGTCGGGCTTCATCTACCGCAGTTCGAATGGAAATTCCAACCGCCAGGCCGGCCAACTCCAGCTGCGCCGGCGGCTTCGCAGTGGATTTACCTCCACACTGCAATACGTCTACTCAAAATCTATTGACGACGACTCATCGCTCGGCGGGCAGGGCCCCGTCGTACCAGGCGCTACCCAGACCACCAGCGCATCCAGCTCCGTCATCGCCCAGAACTGGCGGGATCTGAAAGCTGAAAGAGGTCTCTCCAGCTTCGACCAACGCCATCTCCTCACAGCCCAACTCCAATACACATCCGGCATGGGCATCGGCGGCTCGACCTTACTCACCGGCTGGCGTGGCAAACTACTCAAAGAATGGACCGCAGTAGCCCAGATCAACGCCGGCACTGGCCTACCCGAAACGCCCATCTACTTCGCCACGCTCCCCGGCACCGGTGTCTCCGGTATCCTGCGTCCCAACTTCACAGGCGCCCCCCTCTACGACCCACCGGCCGGATTATTTCTAAATCCAGCCGCATTTGTTGCACCTTCCCCCGGCCAATTCGGAAATGCCAGAAAGAATTCCATAACCGGCCCCGGTCAGTTCGGCCTGAATGCTTCCCTGGCGCGCACTTTCCGTCTCAAAGACCGCTATAACCTCGATCTTCGCGTGGATTCCACTAACCTCCTCAACCACGTTGTCTTCACCACTTGGAACACGACAATCAATAGCTCGCAGTTCGGCCTTCCCATCGCCGCCAATGCCATGCGCAGCTTACAAACAACTCTGCGGTTGAGGTTCTGATCATGCGGCATTTGCTGACAATACTTCTTCTAATATCCGCAGCCGCCCACGCCCAGGTCGTAGGGCAAAACAAAGACTCCGGTAACAACGGCGCTTACACGCTGACCATAAAATCGCAGCTTGTAGTCGAAACGGTTGTCGTAAAAGATAAAAAGGGAGCGCTGGTCGACGGTCTCACCGCGAAGGACTTTACTCTAACCGAAGATGGTGTCCCGCAAACCATTCGCTTCTGCGAGCATCAGCAGCTACCCGCAACCTCCACGGTCATCCCCGTTACTACCTCCGCGGATGAAGACGTCAAGATCTACAAACGTCTCACCCACACTCAGATAACACCCGAGCCCTCCGGCACAGCCAGATACAAAGACCGCCGCTTACTGGCTCTGTACTTCGACATGACCGCCATGCGGCCGGACGACCAACTCCGCGCCCTGGCCGCCGCGGAAAAGTTCATCCGCACACAAATCACAGCCGTCGACATGGTAGCCATCATGCGATACCAGGGCGGCGCGGTGGACGTGCTCCAGGACTTTACCCAGGATCGCAATCGCCTCCTCAGCATCCTTCAAACACTCGTCGTTGGCGAAGGCCAGGGAGACGTTGAATCCGTAGACGATGCCAGCGGCGCCGACACCGGCGCAGCCTTCGGGCAGGACGACAGCGAATTCAATATCTTCAATACCGACCGACAATTATCAGCCCTCCAGACCGCCGCAAAGATGCTCGGTCAACTAAACGAAAAGAAGTCACTGATCTACTTCGCCAGCGGCCTCCGCCTCAACGGAGTCAACAATCAAGCGCAACTCCACGCCACAGTCGACGCTGCCATCCGCGCCGGCGTCTCCTTCTGGCCAATCGATGCCCGCGGCCTCGTCGCCAACGCCCCACTCGGCGACGCGACCCAGGGGTCCCCCGGGAACGCCGGCATGTACTCCGGTGCCGCCGCACAAGCCGTGACCAACAACTTCCAGCAGTCGCAGGACACCCTTTACGCACTCGCGGGAGACACCGGCGGAAAAGCCCTCCTCGATTACAACGACCTCACCAAAGGCATCGTCCAGGCCCAGCAATCCGTCTCTGACTACTACATCCTCGGCTACTACACAACCAACACCGCCTTGGACGGTAAATTCCGGAAAGTAAAGATCTCCGTAAATCCCGAACTCTCCACAAACCTGAACTACCGCCAGGGTTATTACGCCGGAAAACAATTCAGTAAATTCACGGATGTCGACAAAGAACGCCAACTCGAAGACGCCCTAATGCTCGGCGACCCCATGACCGAACTAACCATCGCGATGGAAATTAACTACTTCCAGCTAAATCGCGCTGAATATTTCGTACCCATCGTCGTAAAAATTCCAGGCCGTGAACTAGCACTCGCCAAAAAGGGCGGCGCGGAGCACACCCTGATCGACTTCGTAGGTGAGATCAAAGACCTCTCCGGCGGAGTCACCGTCACCAACGTTCGCGACAACGTAAATATCAAGCTCACCGACGCATCGGCCGCCGAGTTGGCTCATCGCCCCATCGAGTACGACACCGGCTACACGCTCCTACCAGGTAAATACACAATCAAGCTCTTGGCTCGGGACGACGAAACAGGCCGCATCGGAACCTATCAAACTACTTTCGTCATTCCCAACCTGAATAAAGAAGAAAAGCGCGTACCGATTAGTTCTGTAGTGCTCAGCAGCCAGCGCGCCGAGATGAAAGAGGCACTCTATAACGCCGCAAAGGCGAAAGACCAGGAAAAGCAGGCAGCCGCGAACCCACTCATCGACAACGGCAAAAAACTCATCCCCAGCGTGAATCGCGTCTTCAGCCGCGGCCGGGATTTCTTCGTCTATCTCCAGGCCTACGGGCAAGCCGCCCCAGCCTCCCCGGCCACTCCCGCCGCAAAGCCGCTGGTCGCTTTTGTGAGCTTCTACAAGGCGCAGGCAAAGGTTTTCGAAACGGCTCCCATAGCG
>CAZZYB010000152.1:0-8498 GCA_964658125.1 uncultured Acetobacteraceae bacterium
CAAAGAAGCCCTACGGAGATAAGCCGTCCTTCGGCGCGAAGAAGAGCTTTGGCGACAAGCCCGCATACGGAGCAAAGAAAACCTACGGCGACCGCCCATCGCGTCCGCGTCCGGAAGGCGGTTCCGAAGGCTTCAAGCCTCGCGAGCGCTCTGCTTATCCTCCGCGCGACGGCGGTCGCCCTAATTTCGGCGGACGCCCCTCCTGGGGTGCCGGTCCATCGCGCCCCGCTCCTGAAGGCGGCTTCAACCGTGCCGACGCTTTCAAATCCGACGACATGCCGCCCGCCCGCAGCTACGAGCGCAAGTCGTTTGCCCCGCGCGCCGGTGGAGACGCCCGCCCACCCCGCAAGACCTTCGGTCAGCCTACGGCCCAAAGAAAACCTACGGCGACCGCCCCAGCTACAGCAGCGACCGCCCCGCGCGTCCGCGCTCCGACGGCGACAGCCGCCCACCGCGTCCCGGCGGCTTCGCCAAGAAGCCTTTCGGCTCCAAACCGTCCTTCGGCAGCAAGCCAGCCTTCGGCGCCAAGCCCCGCTTCGGTGCCGGCAAGCCTTTCTTCGGAGCAGGCCGCACCGGCGGCAAGCCCTCCTTCGGCGCCAAGCCCTCCCGCCCCTACGTCAAGCGCGAAGGCGGCTCAGCACCCGTCCGCCGCAAGCCCGAGTCCGAGGAGTAGCTCCGAATGCCCGACGGCACGACCCCCGAACCGACCCCCACGCGCCAGCAGCCCGTCATCGCCATCGACGGTCCTGCTGGCGCCGGCAAGAGCACCCTCGCCGCGCACCTCGCCCGCCGCTTCGGCTTCCTCAACCTCGAAACTGGCGCCATGTACCGCGCGCTCGCCCTCAAAGCCATCGACAACGACCTCTCCTTCGACGAAGAGGGCACCCTCCTCGATCTCGCACACAAAACCCGCATCACGCTCGAACCGCAACTTGAAGGCAACCGCGTCTTCCTCGACGGCACTGACGTCTCCCACCGCGTCCGGGAGAAGGACGTCACCGCCGGCGCCTCCCGCGTCTCCGTACACCCCCGCCTCCGCGTCTGGATGGTCGGCCTGCAGCGCAAAATGGGCGAGCGCGGCGGCGTAGTCATGGAAGGCCGCGACATCGGCACCGCCGTCTTCCCCGACGCCGAAGTAAAAATCTTCCTCGACGCCGCCCCCGAAGTCCGCGGCAACCGCCGCTACCGCCAAACCTCTCCCACCGCGCCGGTCACCGAAGAAGCCGTCATCCGCGAGATGAAAGAGCGCGACGATCGCGACCGCAGCCGCGTCGAATCCCCCCTTCGCCCCGCCGAAGACGCCATCATCCTCGACTCCACCGCCATGACCCTCGACCAGGTTCTCGAAGCCGCCGAAGAGATCGTTCGCTCACATCTCGAGGCCGGTTTGCACAATCAATAGTGCAACTTGGGCTGTGAAACGAAAATTAAGGTGGAAATCTTGACCTTCGTGCTAACATTTTCCCATCGTTTGAAACAAGTTGGTTTTCTGCAATAAGTAGCACAGCCGAAGCCCCGATTTGGATTCAGCGTCAAAGTCAATCACAAGGGAATTTGTCAGACATGGAACAGGGAACAGTGAAGTGGTTTAACGACGCCAAGGGTTTCGGCTTCATCAGCCGTCAAAATGGGGAAGATGTTTTCGTGCACTATTCGGCGATCAACTCGAACGGTTTCAAGAGCCTCCAAGAAGGACAGGCCGTTCAATTCAACGTAGTCAAAGGCCCCAAGGGCTGGCAGGCTTCCGACGTTCAGCCTCTCTAAGCTCCCGCTTGGATTGACGATGTCGATGCACGACACAATTTCTTAGATCAAGGGACAGTCGCGGCTGTCCCTTGTCTATTTCCACCTCGACTAAGGCTGTGGCTCCGGCTTCTCCGGCACCGGCTGCCCATCCTCGCCGATCACCTGCGACCCCGGCAGCAGCGTCACGCTCGTGCGCATCTTTCGATAGTCCGAAAACGTAATCCGCCCATCCCCATCGAAACCCTTGAACAAAAGTATCCGCCCATCGCCGTGATACTTCAGGTCCGTCGTAAACCACACCTCATCATTGATCCGCGACGCGTCCCGCGAAAAGTGGCTGCCCTTCTTGACATTCACCAGCAGCCCACCCATCAGGTGAAAGTTCTCCTGCAGTGTCCCATCCAGGTGCACGATCGCCGCATCCTGCTCATCCAACGCAATCGTCCCTTCCAGCTTCTTCATCACCTCTTCGACCGGACCATGGGCCTGCGCGTCCGCATTGCCCTTGTAGTGGAAATATATTGTCGGCCGCCCGTTCAGCATCTCCCGCCGCGGCTCGCTCACCGTGGTCAGCTTGATCAGCGCCGATAGCTGCACGTTCCCATCGCGCTCCTTCGCTTTATGCGCCTTGATGTCGGCAGTCAGCTTATCCACTCGCTCCTGTTCCTTCTTCTTGTCGCCTTCCGAGAGCGGCTGCCCATCCCGCGCCACGTGCTGATGAATCTCATGCTTCTCGACGAAGAAGACCTGGTACTCGTTGGTGTGCGTCCCCTTCTTGTTCCCCTTCGAGTCGAACTCGTCCGCGACGACCACTTCCTTGCACGTATAGCTCTTCGACAACTCCTGCATCGCATCGGCTTTCGCTTTCGCCTGCTCCAGCAGCTTCGCCAGATCGGGCAGCGGCTTCTCCACCTGCCCCAGCCCCGCCAACGCTCCCGCCAGCAGAAAAGTTCCGACAACCCCGCGCACATTCATACCTCCACTATGCCATCTAAACTGGATACAGACCGCAAGGAGAGCCGCACTGCCAGCCCAGCCAGCCACAGGTCCTGAAACCCCCACCCCTCCCGCAACCAGCGGCTTCGCGCCTCTCCACATCGCGCTCTTCCGTGACCGCTGGATCGCCTCCACCGTCTCCAGCGTCGGCACCTGGATGCAGGACACCGCCGGCACCTGGCTGATGGCCATCCTCACCACCTCGCCTCTGCTCATCGCCCTGATGCAGACAGCGGCGAGCCTCCCCGTCCTCTTCCTCGGCCTGCTCGCCGGAGCCACAGCCGACATCTACGAGCGCCGCCGCCTGCTCATCTTCTGGCAGTCCTGGATGCTGATCGCCGTCGCCGTCCTCGCCATCCTCACTTTCTTCGGAGTAGTCTCTCCCGTCACCCTCCTCCTCTTCACCTTCCTGCTCAACGTCGGTTCCGCCATGAACAACCCCGCCTGGCAGGCCATCGTTCCCGAGCTCGTCCCCCGCGAAGAAATCCCCAACGCCGTCACCCTCAACGCGGTCTCCAACAACATCGCCCGCGCAGTCGGCCCCGCCCTCGGCGGCCTCATGGTCGCCGCCTTCACTCGCTCCAGCACCGGAGCCGCCTGGGTCTTCGTCCTCAACTCCGCCTCCTACGCCGGCGTCATCTGGATCCTCTGGAAGTGGAAGCGCACGCCCCTCTTCAAAAGCGCGCTCCCCGCCGAGCGCATCTACGGCTCCGTCCGCTCCGGCCTCCGTTTCCTCCGCCACGCCCCCGCGCTCCAGGCCCCACTCCTCCGAGCCTTCCTGTTCACCTTCTTTGTCAGCGCCGTCTGGTCGCTGCTAGCCGTAGTCGCGAGGCAGGACCTCCATCAAGGCGCGCTCGGCTACGGCATCCTCAACGGCTCACTCGGAGTAGGCGCCATCATCGGAGCCACCACGCTCCACCACATCCGCCGCCGCATTTCCTCCGACACATTGCTAGCCGGCGCCTCGATCTACTACGTCGCCGCCCTCCTCATCCTCGCCTTCGTAAAAATCCCCAGCGTCGTCATCCTCTCGCTGGTCGTCGCCGGCTTCTGCTGGACCTGCACCATGTCCACGCTCAACGTAGCCGTCCAGCTCTCCGTCCCCAACTGGGTGCAGGCCCGCGCGCTGGGCACTTACCTCATGACCTTCCAGGGCGGCCTCGCTCTCGGCAGCGTTCTCTGGGGAGCCATCGCCGAGCGAGCCTCCACCAGAACCTCGCTCATCTGCGCCGCCATCGGCATGGCCGCCACGCTGCCCGTCTCGCTCCGCACCCACATCGCGCAAGGCGAAGGCCCCGACCTCAGCCCCTACCGCTGGAAGCGCCCCGTCCCCGAGCTAGCCATGCCCCCCGACCCCGAAGACGGCCCCGTCCGCATCTCCGTCGAATACCACATTCCCCCCGAAAACTACCCCGCCTTCACGCACGTCATCCACGAGCTCGAACACGTCCGCCTCCGTGGCGGCGCCATCCGATGGGGCATCTATCGCGACGCCGCCAACCCCGAGCACCTCAACGAAACCTTCCTCATGGAAAGCTGGCTCGACTACCTCCGCTCCCGCGAACGCATGACGGCCGCCGACCAGAAAATTCGCGAACGCGTCTGGGCCCTCCACGCCGGCCCCGAACCCCCACAAATCTCCCACCAGGTCTTCGTCCGCGAAATCACACCGCAAATGCCGGAAAACAGGGATTAGAAATTAGAGAGTAGAGCAGAGAAAAGCTGCGCATACCTCGCGCAGCCTCGCTCTTTAATCGCTACTCTCTAATTTCTAATCTCTGCCCTACGAGTGTCCCAGCGCCAGATCAATCAACGTCTTCTCTTCCAGCTCATGAGCCTTCGCCGACCCCGTAGCCGGGCTGGCGCTGGCCGTCCTCGACACCTTCAGCAGGGCACGGTTCGCGACCATCGTCTTCATCCGAGGCATCACGTAAGTCAGCGCACCCATATTCGCCGGCTCTTCCTGCACCCACACGACTTCGTGCGCCGTGGGATGCTGATCGATGGCCGCCTGCAACTCCGCTTCAGGCCACGGGTAGAGCTGATCAACAAAAATAATCCCCACACTCATATCGCCGCGCTTGGCCCGCTCGACGCGCAGATTGTGCCCAATCTTTCCCGTGCAAACCAGCAACCGCCGCGGGTCTTTGACATGGTTATCCGGCAGCACATTCTGAAACTCATCGCGCGAAAAGTCTGCAATCGGCGACATCGCATCCGGATGCCGCAGCATCGACTTCGGCGTAAAAACGATGAGCGGCTTACGCCATTTGCGCATCGCCTGCCGCCGTAGCAGATGAAAGTACTGAGCAGCAGTAGACGGCTGCGCAATCTGAATATTGTCCTGTGCCGCAAGCTGTAGGTACCGCTCCACGCGTGCGCTGGAGTGTTCCGGTCCCTGGCCTTCGTAGCCATGCGGCAGCAGCATGACAACGCCCGACAGCAAGCCCCACTTTGCTTCGCCCGCAGAAATAAATTGATCGATGATGATCTGCGCGCCGTTCGCAAAGTCGCCAAACTGCGCTTCCCACAACACCAGCGTCTCCGGATTATCCCGCGAGAACCCATACTCGAATCCGAGGCAAGCCGCCTCCGAAAGCAGCGAGTTGTAAACCTCCCAGCGCCCCTGCTCCGGCGCAATCGACCACAGCGGTGAATAGCGCTGCTCCGTCTCAATATCGATCAGCACAGAGTGCCGCTGATTGAATGTCCCACGCTGCGAATCCTGGCCCGTCAACCGCACCGGAGTTCCGGCTTTTAGCAGCGCGGCATACGCGAGCAACTCCGCGCTGCCATAGTCGAACGGCTTGCGTCCCTCGCCCATTTCAATGCGCGGGTCCAGCACCGTCTTCTTCACCTTCGGATGAATATGGAACCCTTCAGGCGCCCGCGTAATCGCCTGCATCAGCGTAGAAACTTCCGCCGCATCGATGCCCGTCCGAGGATTGTCGTCCGCCGCCAGCGGTCCGCCGCGATAGCCGTTCCAGTAGTCCGGCATCTCGTGCATCTTCGGCTTGTGCTCCGCGTGCGAAGCTTCCTTCTGGTCTTCCAGGAACTCCTGCTGCGTCGCCGCAATCTCTGCCTTCGCATCCACGCCCAGCTTCTTCGCGTAAAGCTCCGAAAGCGTCGGATGGTTCTTGATAGCAGCGTATCGCCGCGGCGAAGTCACGGTCGGATCGTCCACTTCCGAGTGCCCGTGCCGGCGATAACCAATCAGATCGACCACCACATCCGACTTGAAAGTATGCCGATACTCCACCGCCAGCGCGGCCACGCGCACCACAGCTTCAGGGTCTTCCGCATTCACATGAAAGATCGGAATCGGCAGCCGCTTCGCCAGGTCGCTCGCAAATCGCGATGAGTTCGACTCCTCCGGCACAGCCGTAAATCCAAGCAGATTGTTTGTGATGATCTGCAGCGTTCCACCCACGTTGTACCCATGCAGCGAAGCCAGGTTCAGCGTCTCCGCCCAAATCCCTTGCCCCGCGAACGCAGCGTCGCCGTGAATGATGACGGGTAGAACCAGATCTCTGCCGCTCTTGCCAAACCGCGACTGCCAGGCCCGCGCGCGTCCCATCACCACCGGATCGACCGCCTCAAGATGGCTCGGATTCGACGCCAGATGCAGATGCACTACCTTGCCATTCGGAGCGACAAAGTCCCCCGTCGCGCCGGTGTGATACTTCACATCGCCGCCGCCCATCGTACTGCGCGGGTCCACATCCTCAAACTTCGTAAACGTCTCGGAAGCATTGCGCCCGATCGTATTCGTAATCACGTTCAACCGGCCACGATGCGCCATTGCAATAATCGACCGCGTCACACCCACTTCAGCCGCGGTCGTAAACGTCTGGTCGAGATACGGAATCAGCGCCGTCAAACCCTCCAGCGAAAACCGTTTCGTCCCCAGGTAACGCTGCTGAATGACCTGCTCAAAAAGGTCTGCACGAATCAGCCCCGTAAGAATCCGAGCGGTGCTTGGCGCGGTGTAATCGCGCTCCAGGCGCTCCTGGATCCACGCCCGCTTCTCCGGGCTCGCAATGTGCATGAACTCCGCACCGATGGTCCCGCAGTAGTACCGGCGAGCCTCTTCGGCTTCCGGCCCATCGGGCGCAGGCGTAGGAAAGGGCTCGGGCGCAAGGTACTGCCCCAGCGGATCAAGCGAAGCCTGTAGATATCCCCAGCGTCGAAAGATGTCGAACGTTGCTTCACGGGTAGCGTTATCGGTGGTCGGAGCGGCTGTTGGGCGGGGTTCAGTCTTCGTCGGCATGACCTATCTATGCTAGTCTCTTTGCCCCACCCCTTGCACGCCGCGTGCGATATTCGCGACCACCCCACACCAACGAGCACACTACATCCTCCGATGAGACCCCCCACAAACCACCTGAGTTGCA
This sequence comes from uncultured Acetobacteraceae bacterium, assembly GCA_964658125.1. Classification (GTDB taxonomy): domain Bacteria; phylum Acidobacteriota; class Terriglobia; order Terriglobales; family Acidobacteriaceae; genus Granulicella. The sequence goes on from CAZZYB010000152.1 coordinate 7,137, forward strand.
GCATTCCTTTGCGTTTTCCGTTGCGTCCTTCGCGTACTTTGCGTTTGCATTACCCGGGCGCGCCTCGACCCCAAAAGTTGTCAAGCCCCCCAGCCTGTGCAAAACCTACAAACACCCCGTCAACACAGCCGATTTCGCATTCAGAATTCTGGCGGATATATACCGCCAACTTGGTAGAATGTAAATAGCTCATCAAACGAACCAGACCCTCGTTTCACCACAATTGCCTAACCCCAATGCTGCCTATATCTTGTAAGCAAGTGGTTTCTTTTGAATGGCTTGCAGCACCCCTCCGGCGTGGAGCCGAGCATTCTAAAGCACTTGCGCCCAAGATACCCCGAGAGGGGGTGGGGGGGGTGCCCCCCAGACGCACTGTATCGTCGCGGTGATACGCTTCGAACCATGTCACAGCACGGCAACCAGACCCACCCGGCCCCTTCCTCCTCCAGCCATCAAGCCCAAAACAACCAGCGCTTCCGCCCCATCTACCGCACCGGGGGCCAGGGCTTCGACCTCGCCGGCGCCGCGCTCGACGAAATGCACGCCGCCGGCTTCAAGCCCGAGTTCGGCAAAGGCGTACCCGAACAGGTCGCAGACATTCGCGAAGCGCTGACAAATTCCGCGCCGCAGCGCAACGTAGAAGACCTCCGCCCCCTCGGCTGGTCCTCCATCGACAACGACACCTCCCGCGACCTCGACCAGATCGAGTTCGCCGAGCGCGTTGCCGAAGGCATCAAGCTCCGCGTAGCGATCGGCGACGTAGCCGCCGCCGTCACCAAGTCCAGCCCCATCGACAAGCACGCACAAGATCAAACGCAGACCATTTACACCGCTGTAAGAAATTTCCCCATGCTTCCGTTCGACCTCTCGACCGACCTCACATCGCTCAACGAAGACGCTGATCGCCTCGCAGTCATGATGACCTTCACAGTAGGTCCAACAGGCGCAATGAGCGACGAGAAGGTCTCCCGAGCCTTCGTCCGCAACCGCGCGCAACTAGCCTACTCGCGAGTCGGTCCGTGGCTCGACAACACCGCTTCGGGCGCCTCAATGGGCTCTGCATTCGACCTGCGCTCAGACAGCGCACGAGCAGCACAACCGCAAGCCGAAGCACAACGCGCACCAACGCTTCCCGAAGGTTGGCTCGCCGATCAGCTCAAGCTACAGGACGAAGCCGCACAAGCGCTGCACAAGGCCCGCATCCAGAACGGCGCTCTGGAGTTTCACCGCGCCGAAGCCGATCCAGTCGTCTCCGATGGCAAGGTCGTTGACGTACAGGAAGCAATCCACAACCGCGCAATGGACCTCATCGAAGACCTGATGGTCGCAGCCAACGGCGTAATGGCCCGAACCTTGCGCCAC
>CAZZYB010000153.1:0-8443 GCA_964658125.1 uncultured Acetobacteraceae bacterium
GAGCAGCGCAGCCGTCTGGAGCGAGAGCGCTGCGGGGAGGCTTACGTGGCGGATCACCAGCAGCGCGATCAAGGCGACAATCGCCGTCAATAGTTGCACGGCTGGGCCGGCGAGAATCGCGACATTTTCGTCCCGGACCATGCGCCGAAAGTTCCGCGGAGTCATCGCGACGGGCTTGGTCCATCCAATCACGAATGGCGGCGAGCGCAGCACATAGATCAGCGGGAAGACCGCCGTGCCGAGTACATCAAAGTGGCGTGCCGGGTTCATCGACAGCCTGCCCATCATCCGCGCTGTCGGATCGCCGAGCCGGTTGGCCGCCCACGCCTGCGCGCAGTCGTGCAGGGACAATGCGAAAACCATCACGACGAGTTCGAAGATTGCGAGTCCAAAATCCAGCGACGACATGACTCTAGGGTAAATGTTGCAGCCAGACTGCGTCGCAGCAGGGCGGCTGTGCGCCGGTAGTTCGGCACGGGACCGCTGCGCGCGTGACCGCCAGATGCGGGCCTCATCTCCCGATAGAAGTTTTGATACGTATTCCGGAATCCGCTCACCATACTCATGTGCAGCCTATTTTTCTGTTCAATGCCGGGCTCGGGATTTTTCCACGCCTGCAAACAAAACGTCCTTTGGACGTGCTTTCAGAACAGTTTTCGTCGGGAGAGCTTATGCAATGGAATGGGAGTAAACGTTTCACGGGTATCGTCGTTGCGGTGGTTTCAATTACATCTGCGGCTGCCATCATCATTCCAAACCTCAAGGCTTATCGCGACGCGACGGGCACGCTGGCCACCTTCAACAAGGGCGGCGACATCGACGAGAAGAACGCCTTTTTCCAGAACCAGGGCACCAACGGTCGATCGTGCGTTTCCTGCCACCAGCCCGAGCAGGCGTTCAGCATCACGCCGAAGGCAGTGAAGCAGGTTTACGAGCGAACGGGCGGCAAGGATCCCCTCTTTGCGGCCGTAGACGGGGCCAATTGCCCCACCGGAAACCAGAACGAAGCGTCCGCTCACAGCCTGCTGCTGGAGAAAGGTTTGATCAGGGTGGCGATCACGCTGCCAGCCCACCCGCAGTTCACCCTTGCCGTTGTCCATGACCCCTACCACTGCGCGATCACGACCGATCCGGCAACGGGAGGCCGCGTGATTTCGGTCTATCGCCGCCCGCTCCCGACGGTCAACTTGCGTTTCCTGAGCACGGTGATGTTCGACGGCCGGGAGACGCTGGCGCCCCTGAATAACGCCTCTACTTTCCAGAACAATCTAGTGCTTGACCTTACCGACCAGGCGCTGTCGGCGATTCAGACCCACAACCAGGGCACGAACCCTTCGCCGGAGACACTGGCCGAGATCGTGCAGTTCGAACTCGGGCTTTCGACGGCCCAGGTTACGGACGACCACGCTGGGTCGTTGAATCTGCATGGGGCGGGCGGAGGAGCGACTTCGCTCGATGCGCAGAAGTACTACCCCGGAACCAACGATGCTCTCGGCGGCGATCCTCAGGGCCATGCATTCAACTCCAGCGCTTTCACCCTGTACTCGTCGTGGGAGAAGGACCCGAGTCACGAACAATGGAGCGACCGCGAAAAGAATGCAGCCAGAGAAGACATTGCAGCCGGCGAGAAGCTGTTCAACACGCAGGTGGCGACGATCACGGGCGTCCGCGGTCTGAACGACAATGCGGCGCTGGGCAAGCCGGCATCAATCCAGGGAACCTGCACAACGTGCCACGATACGCCGAACGTCGGCAATCACTCGGTAGCGCTGCCGCTGGACATTGCCACCAGCAGGCAGGCCGAGTATGAAACCAATCCTGCGATCGTCGCCGGGTTGAAGCAACTGTCCAGCGCTGACTTGCCGGTCTACGAGATCAGGGGATGCCCCGATCCCGCCAATCCAAGCGGGACGGTCAACTATTACACTTCCGATCCAGGCAAGGGTCTGATCACCGGTCTATGCGCCGACGTGAACCGCGGAAAGGGACCGATTCTTCGTGGACTGGCAGCACGGGCACCGTACTTTCACAACGGTGCGGCGGCTAACCTCGAACAACTGGTCAATTTCTACGACAAGCGCTTTGACATGAAATTCACCGACAAGGAGAAGAAGCAGCTGATCGCGTTCCTCAACTCGCTCTAAGCCGAAAAGCTCGCCGCGGTGTCTAAATGTGGCAGGATGGTTCGAACATTCAGACTCGTGGAGGACCTTATGCGGAGCGTGTGGCTGGTTGGGCTGGGTTTCGGGCTCGCTCTTTCAACGGCGCAGGCTCCTCAAAAGAAGACGGACGCGGAGATCAAGGCCGAGGATACCCAGGCTGAATCCCTTTACAAGCAGCAGAAGCTGATCGACGCGCTTCCTCTTTTCGAAGACCTTCACCAGCAGGTACCGCAGAGCATGATCTACGACGAGCGCCTGGGCATGGCCCTGCTTGGCCGGGCAGCCGCGGAGCCGGATGCCGAAGCGCTCGCCACTCGCAAGCGAGCCAGGGCGCTCCTGCTCGAGGCCAAAGCCGCTGGCGACAACAGCAACCTGTTGACCATCATGCTGGAGCAGCTGGCCGACCTTGACAAGACCCCCGCGAAAACCACCCCGGCGGCGGGTAGCGAGTCGTTCAAGAAAGCTGAAGCGGCCTTCGTAAAGGGTGATCTGCCGCTCGCACTTCAGAACTACCAGAAGGCCTACGAGGAAAATCCGCAGTACTACTCTGCCGCGCTTTTCGCCGGTGACACCGAGTTCAAGCTCGGGCATCCGAAAGAAGCTGGCATCTGGTTCACCCGCGCCGTCGCCATCAATCCGGACATCGAGACCGCCTATCGTTACTGGGGCGACTGCCTCGAGAAGGCTGGCGAACACAAGGAAGCTGAGTCGAAGTTTATCGAGGCCATCATCGCCGACCCATACACGCGCGCGCCGCATGTGGGCCTCAAGCAATGGGCGGACACCAACCATGCCATGCTCGTCTCACCGCCGATCAGGCTCCCCGCAGCGCCAACCGCCGGAGGCAAGCCCGGAGACATGACGATCACGCTGGATCCATCCGCCGATTCGGGTGCCATGATGCGCGGAATTTTGTACACGGGCACACGCATGAGTTGGCAAAAGGATGACTTCAAAAAGCACTTCCCCAACGAGAAGACCTATCGTCATTCGCTTCCGGAAGAAGCCGCTGCCATCCGTTCGATGCTTGCCGCTGACGACATTCAAAAAGATAAAAAGAAGAAAAAGGACGCGAAGACCGATCCATCCATAGACCTTCTGACGGCCGTCGAAAAGGACGGCATGCTGGAGTGTTGGATACTCTTTGACAACCCAGACCAGGGAATCGCGCAGGACTACATCGCCTATCGCAAAGAGCACCGCGACCTCATGCACCGCTACATCGAAAAGTACGAAATCCACTCGATGTAGCGGGCTACTTCTTCGGCCTGGGCTTCGCGGGGATACCCAGCGCCAGCGTCTTCTCCGGCACATCCCGCGTAGCGAGTGCGAACGCCCCCAGCATCGCGTCCGGCCCAATCCGCGACCCCGCCAGCACCGTCGCATGATAAGTAATCCGAGCCCGCGGACCGATCTCCGTGATCTTGTTGGTTACGTCCGCCTGCACCACCAGATTGTGCGTGTGCGAGTAGATGTTGGCGTAGTCCGAGATGCTGGTGCGCTCATGCAGCGTGATGCCGCCCCGGTCGTCGAGCAGCACATGCCGGTGAATCCAGCAGTCGTCGCCGATCGAGAGGTTGTACCCAAAGCTGAACTGCACATGTTGAAAGATTCGTACCCTCTCACCGATGTGCGCGAAAATGTGGCGGCCCAGCATCTGGCGCAGACGCTCGCCGAGCCACTGGTTCGCTCCCATCGGCGAGCCGTCGAACTGCAGCCACAGCCAGATCAGCGGCTTGCGCGGATAGAACCGCTCGGGGTCCATGTCACCGTAGTACTCGGCCTCCAGCGTGACATTGCGCGCGTCGAGATGGTCAGCCGCGATGCCGGTCGGCGGGGCCTTTTTCGGGTATAGCAGTGAGCGCAGAGCGAGGCTTACGATCTCCGAGCGTTCAGTGTAAGTCGTGAACTTTGTGAACGCCGAATCGAGGGTGCCGATCCACTGCAGGTAGTGGGCTTCGGATTTGGGTTGCGGGTGCAGGTCGCGATATTTGAAGACGGGCATGGGTCAGATTCTCCGTTGATGGCTTTGCGCGCGGTGCGGCGTCAACAACAACAGCGGAGCGTGAACGGGTGGCGGATCATGCCCAGTCAGTCTACTCGATTGCGTAAATAATTTGGACCGTGGCGGTGCTCTCCACGCGTTGGGCTTCGATCGAGAGCGGGGCCGGCGCGTTCGAATCGGCACCCTTGAAGGCGGCGTTCATCATCATGCGGGGACTGATGTTCCCGGCACTCACCGAGTTCGTCGCGTAGATCGCCTTACCGAGCCCTACGCCCATATCCTTCGCCAGCTCCGTCGCCATGGCGTGAGCGCGTTCCGTGGCGCGGCGGATGGCCTCGCCATCAAGTGCGACCGAGTTCTTCATACGCCAGTTGATGTCGCCGCTCTGGTTGGCGCCGGCCTGGATGGCGGCGTCGAGAATCAGCGCCGCATCTTTGGGCGCGACGCTGACCGTCCAACTCTGCTGCACGCTGAACTTCATGCCCTTCTGCGCCTTGATTTCGTAGTCGTTCAGCCGTGAAACGTTCTGCGACCGGCTCTGGATATCGGACTTCTGCGCGCCGGCGTCGAGCATGGCTTTCACGATGCCATTCGATGTATCGGACGCCGACTTGTACGCTGCCGGAAGCGTCGGCCCGTAGGTGGTGAAGCCGATGTGGATCTCGGCGACATCCGGGTCGGCTTCGGCGTGGTCGCTGGCCGAGACGGACAGAGTCCGGTTCGCCGAGCTGATCTGCAGCGAGGGTCCGCTAACCGTCTGCGCGGAAACGACCGCTCCACCCACCAACATCGTCAACACGTACAGATTTACAAGGCGCATTTCTATTCTTCTCCGGACTTCGTCAGCAACTCGGCCAGTGTTTCCTTATGCTTCGGCTTTGCGGCGGCTTTCTCTTTGACGGTTGGCAACGGGAACGAGCTTTTCGGTGTCCCGACGCGCTCCCTCGCATTCGCCTTCACGGCCTTGGTGATCGAGAATGTCTTCTTTTTACTTTTCGACATGATGCGTCTCGCTTGCTCTAAAGTACTCCAGACGGAGCGGGTAGTATGCTGAAACCGTCGGGAGGTTGGGCCAATGGAAGAGCGCGATTTTTTCGATGAGCGATCGCAGATGCGCAATCACACGCTCACATGCCCGCACTGCAGCCAGAGCGGGGAGTACGAACTCAAATGGCTGGTGCGGCAAAAGAAAAAGGACCTGCCACGCAATGCCGACGACCGCGACCGCGCCCGTTTTGCCAAGGCGAAGACGTACATGGTGCGGCAGGACGACCTGGTGGGGTGCAAAAACATCCGCTGCCGCAAACGCTTTGAAGTGACGGGTATCCAGTCTGTCGCCACCGAGGAAGACCGCCCCGCCGGCACGGCCGAAGACCGCGCCGCCCGCATCAAGGCGGCCTTCGGAAGGCGTACTGGAGGGTGAACCAAGGCGGTTAACCCGGGTTCAAGTTGGGCTTTAGGTGTTACAGAGTAGTAACGGTTTCGCTGCCCAGCTCAGCGTCTGTGATTTAATGGACTTGCCGAGAACCGCAGCAGCGGCATCTCAACATTTTAGGAGTTCCCGATGGCCAACATGATCCTGCCGTATGACGAGCGCAACCTGACGCCGGACGAGGTTGAAGCACTCGACCGCCGCCGCCGTCGCGGACAGTTGTTCCTGGTGCTTGGTTTTCAGTCGCTGATCATCGCCATCCTGGTCACGGTCTGGGCCGGGCAGGATGCCACCTACTCCCCGGGCTGGCACCGCCCCATGGTTTATTGGGACGCGACCACTTTTCTGCTGGCGGCTGTTTTCCTGGTCAACGGCATCCGCCTGCGTCGCGGATCGAACGAGTTCATCAGCTACTAGAATTGACGTCACTCACGACGGCGGCGGCGGGCTTCGGCTCGCCGCTTTCCTTTGGGCTCTGCTATCGTAACTAGTTGCGCGGCGGAGGCCTGATGACAACCTGGACGATGGCCGAGCCGCTGCACTTTTCTTATGCCGAGATGGGGCTGCTGGCCGCTTTGGTCATTGCGTCAGGGGCGATGTTTGTGCTTCGGCTTAAGCCTATTGCTACCAACATTTTGCGGGCGAAGAAAGATCCTGAAGGCACGCTGGCGCCGCTGAATAAGCGCGTTTGGGCGTTCTTTTGGGAGGTTCTTTGCCAGGCCAAGGTGATTCAGCAGCGTCCGCTGCCCGGGATCGCACATGCGTTCGTTTTCTGGGGGTTTTTGGCATTTGTACTGGTGTCCCTGAACCACTTTGCGACTGGAATGCGGGTGGGTTTCCTGCAACATGCGGGCGTTTTGGGGACGTTTTACTTCGGTTTTGCGGGGGTTTGGGCTGCACTGGTTGCGGTGTCGATTGCGGGGCTGTTTGTCCGCCGATTTTTCGTGCGGCCGATCTGGCTGGGTAAGAAAGTTTCGTATGAGTCGGGGTTCATCGCTTTTCTGATCTTCACGCTGATGGTCACCTACATCGCCGCGTATTTTGTCTCGGACGACGGCCTGGCGGTCAAAGCGCTGTGGTGGACGCATACGCTTTCGCTGCTGGTCTTCCTGCCGCTCATCCCGCACACCAAGCACCTGCATCTCGTGCTCTCGCCGCTGACGGTGTTTCTTGAGCGCGATGGCTTTTCGGCGATTCCGCCGCTGGTTGGAGACGAGGATTTTGGGCTTGCCGCGGGGAAGGACGTTACGCAGCTGATCGCGCTGGAGGCTTACAGCTGCGTCGAGTGCGGCCGCTGCACTGAGCATTGCCCGGCGTCGAATACGGGCAAGGTCCTGAACCCGAAGGAAATCATCCTCGGCATGAGGACGTACCTGAACACCTTCGGCCCGGCGAGCGAGACGCCGCTGCTGAATGAGCTTCGCGAGATCCCGGCGAATGCTTCGCCCGATAATCCGGCGGCGAATTATTTCTCGATGGAGGCCGCGTTCGAGTGCACCACCTGCGGCGCTTGCGAGTTCCAGTGCCCGGTCGGGATCGAGCACCTGCCGATTATTGTCGGTCTGCGCCGGGGTGCCGTGAACACCGGCGCTTGGGAGGACACGTACGGGACCAAGCTGTTTCTGTCGCTCGAAAAGCAGGGCAATGCGCTGGGCCTGAGTGCGATGGAGCGCGACAAGTTCATTGCCAAACAGGCGTTTCCGATCTTCGACGGCTCGCAGGAGTACTGCCTCTGGCTGGGCTGCATGGGCGGCTATGACCCCAAGGGCCGCGAGATTATCGCCGACTTCGCGCGCGTGATGCAGCACCTGGGAACGACCTTCGGCGTGATGAAAAAGGAGAAATGCACGGGCGACCCGGCGCGGCGGCTGGGCAACGACCTGGTCTTCGGAGCGTTAGCGGAATCAGGATTAGCAGCCTTCGAGAAAGCCCAGGTCAAGAAGATCGTGGCGATTTGCCCTCACTGTGTCCGCACGATCGCAACAGATTGGCGCGAATATGGCATTGCGCCAGAGATCGAGCACCACTCCGAGTTCATGGCGCGGCACGCGGCGCGCCTTCCGCAGCAGCCCAAGGACGACACCATCGCCTACCACGACCCCTGCTACCTCGGCCGCTACCAGGACGTGTACGAGGAGCCGCGGACGGTAGTCGCAGCCGCCGGGACGCTGGTCGAAGCCGAGCGGCATCACGAGCGCAGTTTCTGCTGCGGTGCGGGTGGCGGGCTGGTCTTTCTGGGTGAAGAGACCGGCAGCCGCGTAAGCCATAACCGCGCGGCAGAGCTCGTCGCGACGGGCGCGAAGACGATCGGAACCGCCTGCCCGTTCTGCAACACGATGTTCAAAGACGCGCTCGGCGCGATGGGCGGCGCCACACCGCCGCAGCTTCTCGACATAGCGCAACTCACCGCGCGAGCACTGCCGCCGGCGCCGCAAGCACCCGAAGCGTTATCAAAGTAGACGCCTGAGTTTGATAAGTGCCCTGAGTCTCCAACTTACTTCTTGCGTCCAATACAGTGGCGGCATAGAGTGCATGCAGCGGCTCTTCCGCAGAGGTGCAGCTTGAACGGCGTACAGATAGAAAATGTTTTGCAGCTCATCGACAGCAATATCGAGCTGACCCGCAGTGAAGTGACGGCCTACCTTCGCAGTCACCGCGACGAGGTAGCGGAGAGTCTTGCCGATTTCGGCGCGGCTGTCATCCTGACTTCGGCGGGCCCACTGACGCTTCGGATGGAAGACCTGCGGGGCGCCGCCGCTTAAAATGCTGGCGTTGACCCTGACGCTTGCGCTGGCCGTGTACATCTTCGGCCCGGATGCGTTCTCTCGCTTCCTGCTCGATTTC
>CAZZYB010000154.1:0-8442 GCA_964658125.1 uncultured Acetobacteraceae bacterium
TGGGAAATCTGGCCAGTGCTGCAAACTCCATTGCAACGCTGTTCAGCTTCGATCTCTACCGGCGCTTCCGCCCTGCAGCAACAGATCGCTCGCTGGTCACCGCGGGCCGACTTTCTTCGATTGCGGCATTTGTTGTGGGCATCGCACTAGTCCCGGTCCTCGATCGCTATAAAAGCATCTTCGCGGGAGTTAACGACATTATTGCTCACATTGCCCCTCCCATATCTTGCGTCTTTGCGCTCGGCGTTTTCTGGCCGCGGGCCTCCGCGTTTAGCGCGCGCTGGACGATGTGGTTGGGCTCTCTGGCGGGAGCTCTCGTTTTTACGCTCAAGACCGTTCATACCTGGAATCCTGACTTCTTCTGGTGGATTCCGCAATTCTTTTACGACACTCCATTCATGCTGATGGCGTTCTACCTCCTCGTCTTCTGCGTGCTGCTGCAGGTTGCGCTTACTTTCGCGAGGCCTAAGACAGCAGAGGAAGATCCTTCGCACCTTTACTGGCGCAGCCCGCTCGACGCTCTTCGATCTCCTGGCTGGCCTGGCCTTGCGAACTACAAGGTACTTGCAGGAGTTGTCATCGTTGTAATGTGCACTCTTTACGTCTGGTTCAGATGAAATGCGGACGACCGTCGTTCGTTCGGAGGGTCTATGAAGAAACTGATGCTACTAGGTCCAGGATGCCTCCAGTGGGTCGACCAACCAGAGCCCGTCGCAGCGGGGCGGGAAGCATTGGTCAAGGTACTGCGTTGCGGAGTTTGCGGGACGGACTTCCATGCCATCGCAGGCCGCCAGCCTCTCTTCACGTATCCGCGCTGTCTTGGCCACGAGCTCTGTGTGCAGATCATTGAGTCTCAAGACCCCGGTCTGCAAATTGGCGATCTCTGTGCCGTCGAGCCTTACCTGTTCTGCGGAGTCTGCGCTGCATGCCGCTCCGGAAAGACGAACTGCTGTAGCAATCTGCTCGTCATTGGTGTGCACGTTGACGGGGGACTCTCGCCGCTGATGACCGTACCCGTCGACAAGCTTCACCGAGCTCCGAATCTCAGCCCAGACCAAATCGCACTGGTGGAACCGTTGGTGATCGGCGCGCACGGTATCGAGAGGGCCGCACCAAAGTCCGGCGAGCCCGTTCTCATCTTGGGTCTCGGACCGATTGGCATTGCAGCTGCGCTCTTCGCTAAGCGCGCCGGAGCAAACGTGCTTTGCGCGGACATTCGACCGGAACGTCTGGCGTTCGCCGAAGGGCTCTCGCTCGGCCGCTGCATGCAACCGAGCTCTTCGTTCCAGCAGGACCTGCTCAAGCACTTTAGACAACTGCCAGCACTCATAATTGATGCAACCGGAAGCTCGGCCTCGATGCAATCCACCTTTGAACTTGCCGAGCACGGCGGCCGGATACTGTTCCTGGGCTTGTTTCAGGGGAACGTTTCGTTCTTCGATCCAACGTTTCATCGGCGAGAACTTACTCTCCTGGCCAGCCGTGCGGGCCTCCCCTCGACATTCGATACGGTGATCCGGCTTCTTCGATCGGGAGAGATCGACGCGAAGCCGCTCGTGACCCATCGTTTCCCATTTGAGGCCGCAGCCGAGCGTCTGCCAGACCTCCATCGTGAACCAGAATTGACAAAAGCCATCATCGATTTTTCCTAGGAAGCCATGCAAATCACGCGTCTCGAACCAATCATTTTGCACGCACCCGTCACGCGCGACGGGATCGCCGACAGTACACATGCTTTGACTCATTGGGGTGCCCCTGGTGTTTGTATCCACACCGACAACGGACTGCGAGGGTACGGATTCACCGGCACACACGCTCATCTCGCGACTGACCGGCTGATCGTCGCCTGTATCGTGGAAAGCTTCGGACCGCTTCTCATCGGACGCGATCCGCGCGAAGTCGTAGCGCTCTGGGAGAGCCTCCATCGTTCTCCAGCGATCTCGTGGGTGGGCCGCGCCGGCATAACGCACCTGGCGCAATCGGCCGTGGACATAGCGCTTTGGGATCTCAAGGGAAAGCAAGCGGATGAGCCGCTCTGGAAACTGCTTGGTGGTGCCGCAACCAAACAGGTCGAGGCGTACAACACCGACGGCGGATGGCTCAACTGGCCACTCGAAGTCGTCGTCTCTGACTGCAGACGGCTGGTCGAAGAGGAAGGATATCGCGCCCTCAAGCTGAAGGTCGGAAGCACGAATCCGCGTACCGATCTCCATAGAGTCGAGGCTGTACGAAATGCAGTTGGCCCGGGTGTTCGCATCATGGCGGATGCCAACGGAAGCTGGAACCTGCCGCTTGCCATCCAGATTGTCAATCAGCTCGCAGACTTCGACATCACATGGATTGAAGAGCCAATCCGATTTGACGACGTTGAAGGTCACCGTCGGCTCGCAGAGTCGGTCAGGGTTCCGATTGCCTTGGGTGAACAACTCTACACGGCGTCTCAGTTTCGTGATTTCATCCATCGCGGTGCGGTTCACTATGTTCAGCCCGACTGTGTGCGTCTCGCGGGTATCACAGAGTTCTGGCGAGTTGCAGACCTGGCGCACTGCTATGACCTGCCAGTGGTTCCGCATGTTGGTGATATGTGTCAGGTTCACCAACACCTCTGCTTTGCGCACCCCGCATGTTCTCTGCTCGAATATATCCCGTGGTTGCGCGACTGGATGGAAGATCCTGCCATTATCGACGGCGGCCACCACCGGCCTCCTCAAACGCCGGGAGCAGGCATGACACCGTCCCAGAACGCGTTGAAAACCATCAACCGCATCTGAGAGGTACTCCATGCTTCGATCGAGCCACTGTGTACCGCGACTCGTATGCGAAGGAATCGGATCTCCCAGTCCGCCAACTCAGCCAAGGCTCCCCACTAGGTGCTAATTATGAACGAGGACGTTTTGTTGCCAGTCCGGACCTCCGCGCTCGCGCAGTTTCCTGCCATCTTTTCCCTCAAAGGCCGACTTGCGATTGTGACAGGCGGCGGCACTGGTCTGGGCTTTGCCATCGCATCCTGCCTGGTGGCAGGCGGTGCACGGGTTGTTATTACCGGGCGCCGTAGAGAGGTTCTTGATCGTGCCGTGGAACAGCTCGGACCAATGGTCTCGGCCGAACAGCATGACGTGACGGACGCTGACAGCGCGTCTCACCTGCTTGAGCGGATCGAGAGGACCTATGGCTCGCCGGCCATCTTGATCAACAACGCCGGAAGTCATCTCAAGAAAAGCATCGAGGACCATACCATTGAGGACTTTCGCTCTATCATGGCGACCCACGTAGAAGGAGCCTTCTCAATGACCCGCGCCACGATCCCGTATATGAAATGGGCGGGGCAGGGTAGCGTCGTGTTCATCGCATCCATGAGTTCGCTCATCGGCGTTCCCAACATCGTGGGATACTCGGCCGCAAAGGCAGCCTATCTCGGTATGGTTCGCAGCCTTGCGACTGAACTCGGCCCGTCAAACATACGTGTCAACGCAATTGCTCCAGGCTGGATCGAAACGCCGATGCTCTCGAAGGCTCTCGCCGGCGACCCGGAGCGGAAGCGCAAGATTCTGTTGCGTACGCCACAGCAGCGCTTCGGCACTGCCAATGAAGTTGGATGGGCCGCGGTTTACTTCAGCTCACCAGCCGCATCGTTCATAACCGGCGTCGTTCTGCCTGTGGATGGCGGGGCTAGTGTCGGGTTCTAAATGACTTTACGGCGGACGATGCTCCCTAATGGGCGGCTCGATCTGGTTGAATCAAAGGCCCTGCACTGACACAGGTAATGCACCCATCCCAAATTTTCGATTGACAGATCAACGTTGATCGTTTTACAGTCGCGACGCAAGTAAAACGCGCTTGCAAACGTCCGAAATCAAAAAGGAGAAGGTATGAATTCACGTCATATAAGAAGCTACGGAACGTTCGCCGCGCTGCTTGCGATTACCACGGTGTCTCTATACGGGCAGAATCCGCAGGTGACAGCGGATTTTTCTGTCAACAATGGAACAGGCTCACCGCTTGTATTCGGCTTGAGCGGTTCAGTCGTACAGGACACGGTGCAAACCTCCTACGATTCTCAAAATTCCGGTGGAGTGACGATTATCCGCACCGGGCTCCATATACCGAAGCTTTTTCAAGCAAGCAGGTTTCCGGTAGCCAATGCAGCTGACGACGCGAGCACATTGGCCGCGTACGTGGCTGCTATGAATGCGGGTTCGCAACCGGGCAGTCTCGCAGACCCTGCAACTTGGGACTGGAGCAGCTGGACGACTGCCGGAGCACTCTATCGCCAACAGGGATTGAAGATCATGGTAGCCACCACGTACTGCCCTTTATGGTTGGCTTGGTATCCCGACCCGGGGGGTTGGGGCGTACCTAAGAATTGGCTCGTTTGGCAAGATATAGTCACCAAAGTCTACAAGCACCTCAATGGAAGTCTTGACTACGCAGAGATTTGGAACGAGCCCGACAACTTTATCGATGACCCCGTCGGAGATGGGAGCCCGTACGCCGGCGACAAACTGGCAGCTTATAAAGATCTTTACTACTACACAGCTACTGCCATTCGGTTGGCCAACCAGACGATTCCAATTGGAGGCCCGGTCGTAGGATTTGGGGATAGCCAGACTCCCGGGATCGAGTACGCATCCACTATCCTTGGTGATTCGCGTAACCATGGCAACGTTAATTTTCTGGATTATCATGACTACAGCTTTACCACTAATGAGGATAAGACTTGGGTGGCCAACTACAAAGCTGAAGGTGCACAATACGGGCTTTCCAACATTCCCGTTTTCATCACCGAGTGGAATTATGGATCCACTCCCTACCCCAATTACAATCCCGGTCAACCGATTAGTAATACCAACCCTCAATACATCAATGGGCCACTAAATGGTGCCGCCCCGAACGCTGTTAGCTTTGTCGGCCGTCGGCTCTCGGACATGCTGAACGGCCAATTGACCGGATCGATGATCTACGTGGATCCGCCCAGTGGGTGCCCCACGTCAGGGCAGTTTGCAGGAGATTGCTTCGAATTCCTGGATACCAACGAAAACCTCCTTCCAAAGTCGTGGACCTATCGTCTTCTGTCCAAGGACCTTCGGCTAGGCTCGGGTACAAGCACCTTGGCGAGCGCCTCGACGGTCACTCAGCTTGCTGCTACGGGGGCAGCAAAGACGGCGGACGGCAACTTGGCGGCTTGGCTTGTGAACGATTCAAGCTCACCGACAACGGTCGATCTGGTTGCGAAAGGGTTGACGGGAAGCGCGGGGAAAGCCACTGTCTATCTTGCATCAGATCAATCGACTGCCGTGGATGCAAGCGCGCCGTTCTCCACCCAGACAATTAACGTCGTGAGCGGTCAAAGCACCCTCACAAACCTGGCCATACCGGCTTACTCTGTGATGGGCGTATTGCTTGACGGTGTGAACGGAACTCCTCCGGGGGCAAAATCGGAGGCAGAAAACCTGCCTGAGAGCAACACGTCCGGAGTCACCTATAGTATCAACTCGAATTCTAGCGCTAGCAACGGGGCGTTCGGACAACTCTATTCCACCCAGGTTGGACAGTATGTCCAGTACACGGTTGGCGGAATTGTTCAAGGCACAACTTACCACGTGATTGTTGGCTACAAGACTAACGGTGACCGGGGTCAGACGAGACTTACGATCAACGGGAACGCACAACCGCAGACCTCGATTCTGGATCAGTTCTCCTACACAGAAAGCTTTACCTCGGCTGATTTAGGGACTTTCTATGCGGGTTCAGCGGGGTCTACTCGAACCTTCACCTTTACGGTAAGCGGCAAGAACCCAACCTCTGCCGGCTATGGTGTAAGCATCGACTACATCACTCTGATTCCGATGTAGCGGACTGGGATCTATGACGCCACCGAGCGGCCACTTTGTTACCGCTCGGTGGTAATTCCCGGGCACCAGTGGCAGGGGTTGGCAAGCAAGCGGTATACGTCAGAGTAGGCGTAGGGAATCAGCCAACCTACTTGGGGTGGATCTCCATTCTATCTATGGCGAAAGGACACATGACCAGAATCGGAGTCTTAAATCCCCACCTGAAATCGTTGTGTGCCGGATCCGCCATACCAATACTCTCGTCATCGCATACCGAGGTTTTCCTTGCTGGCTGACGGCAGAAACAATCGGACTTTCACTCATCGATGGAATACCGCTGGTCACGCAAGTCTTGGATGCACTGTTGGCTGAATAGAGATGCGGCAGGATTTGGACGGCGGAGGAGTTCCAAGAAATGAACTCATCCAAGGCTCCTGCGAGCGCCGCTCTCAAGGCTAGAGTGGAAAAACCAGCCTCTGCCAAGAAGAAGGTCGCAGCATAACAAAGGCGGGAGCCATCATCGGCTCCCGCTTACTTCTGATTCCAAATTCCAGCGCGGGGGAAACGTTGTCGGTTTCTCCCTATCCCACTTCCCAACCTGCTCGACCCGCTCCACCGCAGCGCGTGGTGGGGCCATTTCTTCTCCTGCGCCCCTCCCTTTCGACCTAGACTAGAGTGTCCGTCGCCTGCCTTACGACTCTCGTCCTGTTCCCCATGACGCGCTTCTGTCCTTTCACCCGAGTACAGGCGAAGCAAGCGTTCGTTTGTGAAGACTCGAATCATCTCGCATCCCGCAACCGTAGCTGGAACGAAAAGAACAAAGGCTGCGGTGCGCTAATTTTGACGGAACTAGCTGGTTTTCGGGAGCTATACTCAGCGATTGAAGAACATGTGGCTCAACGGTGGGGAGGGCTCATTGTGGTGCACTCTGCGCGAACTTGGGTTGATCATGAACAGTCTAGTACCCAAATGATAGATTTGCATGTCGATGATGTCCGCCGCACGAATGCCTAATTACAGACGAAAAGTGTAGCGTTGAAACACGCAGCTGAATGAGAAAACTCAACTCATCACGAGATAGAAATATATTCAATAGCGGTCTAAACGAGTGCGCCTGTCTCGACTTGCAGTAAGCTCGACCGGACCTGATTCTCTCAAAATATGTAATTAGGTCCCTACCATTAGCTAAAACTCAGTTTTAGGTGATGTTCATTTCTCCTCACTATCGGTAAATTTCTTAGCCGTAGTTTTCTGGCAAACCTGACTTCCAGATCAAATCGCGTACCGGTTCAGAGAGCTCTCTTACGGCTAGAAAGAGAGCTTGGTCCACAGGCTGCAGTAATGCATCCGCATTAGCTGTGACCTGCTCGCGTCTTGCCATCCCAACGAGTGTGCTTGCGATGTATGGATGGCTGCACGCGAACTGGAGTGCGAGTGCAGAGGGATCAACGCCTCGTTCCCCGCATAGCTTTACAATCGCGATCCCCCGGGCCTTTACCGCTTCAGAGGCCGGATGCCAGGCTGGCGCTCCCCGCTCGGTCAGGATGCCCATATGCAGTGGTGAGGCGTTGATGAGACCGATATTTCGTTCTTTAGCGAAGGGCAACAACCGTTCATCAAGGTCGGTGACGAGCAGGTTGTAGCGACAATAGGAAAGAATGCTGTCCACCGGTGCCCGCTCCGCGATTTCGATGAGGTTTGAAAGGGAATAACCCGTTACGCCGATATATCGAGCCTTGCCTTGTCGTTGCATGCGGCGCATGGCTGGGATAGTCTCCTCCACGAGCTGATCGACATGCGCGAACTCGGTGTCATGAGCTTGCAGCAGGTCCACATAATCGGTGCGAAGCCGGCTGAGGGATTGCTCAAGTCCATCGGTGATTCGCCTCGCGGAGAAGTCGAATTCATCGACCCCGTAGCGTCCGCATTTGGTAGCCAAAACGATCTTCTGCCGACGGCCTTCAAGAGCTTTGCCAAGGCGGTCTTCCGCGAGTGTCAGGCCATAATAGGGGGATACATCAAAAAAGTTGATGCCGCGGTCGATTGCACATGCGACGGCATCCGCATCTTCAGAAGGATCAGTCTCACCAAAAACATCCCCGAAGGGAGATGCGCCAAATCCCATAGGCGAGAGCCGAAGACTCGTCTTGCCTAACGTTCGTTTTGCTCCCAACACGGGCCTTTGGTTCGCATCCGCGGAGATCTCATCTGTTTGATTCATTAGGCTCCCTTACATCGCAACGTGGCTGCGTGAAGATCGGTTAGAGACCATGGGGTGCAGCCGTCACCGTATCGTGACTGGCTCGTACATTTGTGAATTGAGGGCCGAGGAATCCGTAGAGCGCGACAACGATATAGCCAGCAGCGGGCAGCCAGTACCCTTGTGCGACGCTCCCGGTGAGACGTGAGACCCAACCCATGAGAGGTGGAACGAGTGCACCACCAATGATGGCCATCACTAGCAGACTGCCGGCCAATTTCGTTTCGCCTGCGAGCCCCTTAATGCCGAGCGCGAAGATGGTTGGGTACATGATGGACATGAAGAAACTGGTAGCTAAAATCGCCGTGCCCCCGGCAAGACCCGGATGCGTAATCCCGACGATCAGTAGCA
>CAZZYB010000155.1:0-8416 GCA_964658125.1 uncultured Acetobacteraceae bacterium
AGGTTCAAGGTCAACGGCAAACTAGTGCGCAAGGTATTCGGGCCGTATCCAGAAGACAGGCAAACTGCTGCGGATGGCTTGGAGATCTCCGGTCATCGAAACGAAAGGAGGGTCACGAGGCGCTCCCAAAGAGGGCTTCGGAACCTGTGCTGACCATGACGGAGAAGCGCGCCATACGAGAAGAGAACAGGGAAAAGTGAAGGTTGGCGAACTTTGCGACGACCTGAAACTCTACATTGAAGTCATCCGACGCAATACAAAGATCAAGTCAACCCGCCCCGCAGACTCGACAGAGTAAAAAGGAACCTAGGCGATCGAGCCGCAGCGAATCTTCGACCGAAAGACATTGAGGCGTGGCTCGATGGATAATCAACGATCATGCACAGAGGGGTGCTTGCAAATCTCAGCCGAACACCTCCCCGCATGATTGTGGTATCCAGAGGTGGTTCGTCATGACTCAGGGCCCAGATTTCGGCGGCCGGAGGGCCTGTTCGAAAAATATGTGTTTGAAATCTCCGAGTCTGGGTTTGAACCGAAAAGAGCCGAGCGGTCATCGACATAGGCTGGTATTTTGAAACGAAACGACAGCCCTCTACAATCATCAAATTGAGGTTCTCGGGATGAGCAGCCAGCCGATTCGCATCTTGAGCGTCGAAGACCATCCCGTTTTCCGGGAGGGGTTGAGCACGATTATTGCCTCGCAGACAGACATGATCCTCGTCGCACAGGCAACGAATGCGATGGAAGCGCTGGCGGAGTTCCGTCGCCTTCGCCCCGATGTCACGCTCATGGATTTCCGCCTGCCTGGCACGAATGGCATTGATGCACTGATCGCTATTCGCGGAAAATATCCTCAAGCGCGTATTGTCATGCTGACCACCTCGGATAGCGACGGAGATATCCGTCGGGCCATGCAGGCCGGCGCCTCAGGTTACATCCTCAAGAGCATGCCAAAGAATGAATTGCTGGGGGTGATCCGCACAGTCCACGCAGGTCGGCGCTACCTTCCTCCTGAAGTCGCTGCGCGCCTCTCGGAACACCTCGGCGAAGACGACCTTACAGCCCGCGAGTTGCAGGTGCTGCAACTCATTCGGGATGGTCATCGAAACAAGCAGATTGCCGATCAACTCGCCATCGCCGAGACGACCGTCAACTTCCACATCAAGAATTTAGTAGAGAAATTGCAGGCGAACGACAGAACTCATGCTGTCACGATTGCAGTTCGACGGGGTCTGCTTGAGATATGATGGCCTGCTGTAGAAAACTACAGCCTGTTAGCTACAGATTCTGACATTCCACCCATGCCCAATTCCACTTACAGTGGAACTCAGAGCCGAACTCGGTCGATGTGGATGCTGCGGATCTGATTGCCAGGTAGTGCTGGTTCCCGGGAGCGAAATAGGGTGAGTCTGCAGAAACCAATTCTGTCCCGGTGGCTTGACTCAGGAGCGCTGCACAAAGAACAGCCAAGGCGGCCCAGTTGAGCCTCTCTCGTTTCCTTCGAATAGGGTTCTTGCTGCTGTCGTTAAGCTGCACCGCGTGGGCGGTCGATCCCAACAAGCAGATCTCCCAGTATGGACACACCGCCTGGAGGATTCAGGACGGCGTCTTTAATGGTCCGCCAAACGCCATTGCGCAGACGACTGACGGATATCTTTGGATTGGTACCCAAAACGGGCTTATCCGTTTCGATGGGGTTCGCTTTGTTCCTTGGGTTCCACGAAAGGGAAAGCCTTTGTCGGGCGGCATCTTTTCGCTCTTGGCAGGAACGGATGGAAGCTTGTGGATTGGAACATCAACAAACCTCGCCCACCTTCAGAACGGCATTTTGACTAATTATTCGAATGCGGACGGACGTATCAATTCCATCGTAAAGAGCCACGATGGACGGATCTGGATCACGCGCTCCCGAGTTCATGATGACAAGGGCCCTCTATGCGAGGTCAAGGACACGTCGCTTCGCTGCTATGGAAAGGCTGATGGAATCACTGCTCCTTACGCTGTTCCGCTTGCTGAGGACACAGAAGGGAATCTTTGGATCGGCAGCGTCAACCTTCTCATACGCTGGAGAGCAGGCTCATCAACTGTATTCACTCCGACAGGAACAAGGAGTGGGGAAGGGCTAAGCGGCGTTCAAGCAATTGCCGCTGGCCCGGACGGGGGGATATGGAGCGGAATCGCTCTCCGCGGACCAGGGATGGGGGTGCAGCGGTGGTTGAATGGAGTTCGGATGCCCGTCACCCCCACATTGTCGAAGAGCGCTCTGCACGTTACTGCTCTGTTTGTTGACCGCGAGAATGCCTTGTGGATTGGGACGGAAGACCAGGGTATCTATCGCTTGAGCGGCGACAAGGTTGACCGGTTCTCCAGCGCGGACGGTCTGTCCAGCGACTCCGTAACCACATTCTATGAGGACACTGAAGGTAATATCTGGATTGCAACGAGCGAAGGAATCGATTGTTTTCGAAATGTTCGCGTGACCACATACTCAACTCGACAGGGGCTCAAGGCCAATATTGTCGATTCGGTCCTTGCGGCGCGAGATGGAACGATCTGGATCGGAAACCATGGTTCGCTGGATGTGATTCGCGGAAACCGGCTGTCATCCGTTCAATTGACTACAGGTTTGCTCCGCCAGCAAGTGACGTCGATGCTTCAAGATCATGCGGGCAGACTCTGGGTGGGGATCGATGATCGTCTATACGTCTATGAGAACGGTTCTTTTAATCCGATTCGGCGCTCCAATAAAGCCAGTGTTGGCGCGGTTATTGCGATCACAGAAGACCGAGCCAATAACATTTGGGCGGAAGTTCTCGGAAGCCCCGGAAAACTGTTACGCATTCAAGGTCGTGAGGTCCGCGAGGAACTATCTGAACCTCGCATGCCAGCTGCCACTTCTCTCGCTGCCGATCCACAAGATGGCATCTGGCTGGGTCTCGTCAACGGCGACTTGGCTCGATATCGGCAAGGACGGCTCGAGACCTTTTCCGCCGGAAGCGCGACTAAGTCCCGGGTACGACAGATCCTAGTTCAGCCTGATGGATCGGTGTTTGTCGCGACCTCGTCTGGACTCACTGAATGGAAAGATGGACGGCTGCAAACTCTGACAAGCAAAAATGGCCTTCCTTGCAACAGTTTGTACGGCCTGGTTTCGGATAACAGCAATGCTCTTTGGCTCTACGCTCAGTGCGGGCTCCTCAGGGTTGCAGATACCGAATTGCGAAAGTGGTGGAACGGCGTCAATGCTGACGTCAGGGCCGACACCTTTGACGTGTTCGACGGCGCAAGGCCATGGAGTCCTAACTTTGAACATCACACCTCTCGCTCTCCAGACGGGCGCTTGTGGTTCGCCAATAATTACGTCGTCCAGATGATTGACCCCAATCATCTGGAACTGAACTCAATCCCGCCGCCGGTGCATATTGAGGAAATAATCGCGGACAGGGTGAAGTACTCGACAGGCGATCAGGTTAAGCTTCCCGCCTTAACGCGCGATTTGGAAATCGACTACAGCGCGCTGAGTTTTGTCGTGCCTCAGAAAGTGCGCTTTCGTTATAGGTTGGAGAATCACGATCCTGATTGGCAGGAACCAGGAACAAGACGGCAGGCTTTCTACAGTGGTTTACCTCCCGGTAAGTACAGGTTCCAGGTGATCGCGTGCAACAACGATGGCGTCTGGAATAAAGAGGGCGCTACGCTGGATTTCAGCATCGCACCCAAGTGGTATCAAATGATGTCATTCAGGATTCTGCTCTTCGTATATTTCGTCATCATCGGATGGATTCTCTATCGCATACGAGTTCGGCAGGTCGCAAGGGCCATTGGCGTTCGCTTCGATGAGCGACTTTCAGAACGTACACGCATGGCACGAGAGCTGCATGACACTTTCCTTCAGACGATTCAAGGCAGCAAACTCGTCGTCGACGATGGCCTTGAGGAGCCATTGGACCCTGAGAGGATGCACCGAGCATTGGGACAGGTCTCCGGTTGGCTCGAGCAGGCGATCGAGGAGGGCCGCGCAGCACTGAATTCGTTGCGGTCCTCGACGAAGTTGAAGAACGAACTTGCACCTGCGCTGTGGCGAGCCGCCGAAGGTGGAGTTGTCCCTGATGGAATGACAGTATCGGTCTCGGTTATTGGGGATGTAAGAGAGTTACATCCGATCGTTCGTGATGAGGTGTATCGAATCGGACACGAAGCAATCCAAAATGCAAAGAAGCATTCCCACGGAAGTCGCCTGAGCATTGACCTCACCTACGCCCACGACTTGACGCTTCATGTGGGGGACAATGGGGTCGGAATCGATCCAGACTATGCCAGTGCTGGGAGAGAGGGTCATCATGGCCTGCAAGGCATGCGTGAGCGCTCTGCCCGCATCAAGGGGAGACTGACTATCCTGAGTTCCACGGAATCCGGAACGAACATCACCGTGATTGTGCCCGGCAGCGTGAGCTTCTTAAATCCAGACAACGGCATACTCTCCTGGCTTCGAAATACCTATCGCCGCATCATTGGCAGTCGCGAGCCGTTGTAGATCTTCTTTTGCTTTCACCGGAAAACCAGATCATACCTACAGAAAAAGCTAGGGCATTTTCTGTAGTTTCAAATCTGTTGCGCGTCCTGGACAATCCCTATCCTGTGGTTAGGACCGGAGCAGTAATTCACGCCACAACACCAAACAGAACAACTGGGAATCTGCGCCACTATGTCCCCGTGGTGAAGAATTGAGGACCGTATGCGTCATCGGCAATCGAAGCGGACCTGCCTGCAACTGGAAGAACTCGCCCTTTGTGATGCGAACCTGATCATCCTGGCTGAACGCGAACTGGCAGCGTTTACAAAAGCGGTGACAGAGATGTTTGGCCCTGAACAGGCAAACCTGTCCGCTGCGGAGTGGATCGACGAACTGGAGTGTCTGAATGTGCCGCCCAGACCGACAGTTTCGGATTTCCGTCAGATTACAACCGCGGCATCGGCCAGGCTCGCGCATCGACGACTATTCAATCGGGGCATGAGCCCAGACGGGGCGACATCCTCTCCTCGAAGAGATGCGCTGTAATGCAGGGCGAACGCGAACCCAAAGGCGGATCAACAATCGAATGGCCTGCAGACGCCTTTCGACGCTCAAGGTCAACCAATTCCCTCGGAGGCTAAATGACATTGATCAACGATTTCACCGAGAATCAGACGACGGTTTTGCCTGCGCTGATTCCATCCGTCCAGATCTTTCCCATGACCGGGGTGGTAGCAGCCATAAGCCACGATGTTCGCCAACCTCTCACTGCAATCCTTGCGAACGCAGAATTTCTCGCTCGGCCAGATCTCAGCGAGACGGAGAGAGTCGAGTTTTTCCGGGACATCCGCTGGGATGTCGACCGGATCGACGCTCTGCTTTCGTCGCTGCTGAAGGGTTGCACGGTCCGCGATACCCTACTGCCGACGGTCGGAAACATCGTTCACACAGTCGAGCGCGCAATCCGGATGATAAGCGTGAGACGGGAGTTTCATCGGATTGACATCACACATCATCACAGCGGCAGGACAGTGGGCTGGTTCGATGCCAACCGCCTCGAACGGGTACTCGCCAACCTGGTTTTGAACGCTTGTGAGGCGGTAGATCCTGGATCAGGGCAGATCGTGATCACTACGACGGGCCGTAGGGACAGTTTACAAATTCGCGTTTTGGATAATGGCCCCGGAATCTCGCCAGCGATTCGAAAAGCTATCTTCCAATCCCCTGTGAGCTACGGAAAGCCTGAAGGTACGGGGCTGGGCCTCGGGATTGCAAAAACACTTGTCGAAGATCATGGCGGGACAATTCACCTCGACGAGAAGTGTGAGAGAGGAACTTCCTTCATTATCACGATTCCCTTTGCAACTCCTGGAAAGCAATTACGCCCGGGTTCCAGAGTATCGCTATATCAACTTTCCGGACCAACTCAAATGCCGAACAAAACAGGGGAGACCTCGCACACATGAATACTATCCCAATCCCCACAATCTGGAATCAACTTGCGGAGACCATGTATCTGAAGGATTCGCTTACAGCCAAGGTCACCGTTTCTGAACATGTCTCTTCCCCATTCGCGAGACTTCAGAGCAGCACAGGTCTGCCGGACGTTGCGCGCCCGATCGTAAGAGAAGAAGGTTTTATCGTTGCCGTGCAACTGAAAGCTATTCCATTTATTGAGCAATTCTTTAGCAGGACGAAGGTATCGAGTGGTTCGTATCCGGTCGGTGGAGTCAGCGCAATTGATCTACGGGAAGAGCCCGCAGTTCTGCTTCCGAATCCCTTCGATGCTTTGGTGCTGTATGTTACTCAGGCCTCACTGGATGAAGTGGCCTATTCCAACGGGACTTCTCGCGTAGAGCACTTAGTTTGGCCGCTTGGGCATTTCGACTCCGTCGTTTACCACCTTGGAAAGACTCTCCTCTCTTCGCTTGAGCAACCGCAGCACACTCCCAAGCTAGTCGTTGACCATGTACTGCATGCGTTGAAATGTCACTTTGTCTTTTCCTATGGCGGTGTGAAGCCCTCGGTCGCCCCTCTTCGCGGTGGACTCTCTTCCCTGCAAAAACGACGAGCAACAGAACTGTTGGAGGCCAATTTGGATGGCAAGATATCCCTCCATCAAGTTGCAGAAGCATGTGACTTATCGGTGGGCCACTTTGCTCGGGCCTTCAGACAAACCTTCCGCAGGCCGCCCTATAAGTGGTTGACTGAACGTCGCGTGGATAGAGCCAGAGACCTCATGACGAATTCGCGCATGTCTCTCGCCGACATCGCCATTCAATGCGGATTCGCGGATCAATCTGCGCTCAATCGCAGCTTTAGACGACTTCATGGGATAGCGCCCGGAGTATGGCGACGGACGACCACTCGCGGCCCCATCGGTTCAGGCAGTTCAAGTTGCGAAGACTACGGTCCGTACCAACAATCGCATGCATAACCGGCGATCAGGTCGCTCTTCGTAGCAGGAATCCCCAACTTCTGATGGCTTCCGCCTAGATTCTTCCCTCCAAGAGAGCTAGGTTCAGATGTGACGGCAGGCAAATTAGAAAGTGGACACGAGAGGGTGCCTCGGTTCGCATTACGCAAAGATAATAGGGCTTTGCACCGGAGCGAGGAATATGCTCGTAAAAACCAATTCAAGATGTCTCAGACTGGCCAAGGCGGCTGTGGGCCTGATTGCGCTTGTTGCGCCGCTCGCCGTGATCTCCGGCTCGGCGCAGAGTGTTCCCGTCACGAACATCGTACTTGTGCACGGGGCCTGGGCAGATGGCTCCGGATGGAAAGGTGTCTGCGAGATCCTTACCAAGGACCGCTTTAACGTAAGTATCGTTCAAGAGCCTGAGACATCCTTCAAAGACGACGTCGCGGCGGTCAGACGCACGCTTGCACTGCAATCAGGACCCTCCATACTTGTAGCTCACTCTTACGGAGGAGCTGTGATAACCGAGGCAGGAAACGATGTCTGTTGTCGGTCTCGTCTATATCGCCGCTCATATGCCGGATGCCGGAGAGAATGAGTCCGAAGACGGAAAGCTTTTCCCAAGCGATCTAGCCAAATCGTCCGCAATAAAGAAGACATCAGATGGTTTCACCTATATCGATCCCTCGCAGTTTCATGCATTGTTCGCCGCCGACCTCTCCGCGGAGCAGGCCGCATTCATGGCGCGCTCACAGGTCTTCAACTTCTTCGGCAACTTTTCAGCGAACATCACCACTGCCGCCTGGCGAACCAGGCCCAGTTGGATGTTAGTGGCCGGAAGTGATCGGGCTATCAACCCCGAATTGGAACGCTGGTATGCAGCACGCGCGAAGAGCCGGAAAGTTGAGGTTCCCGGTGCGAGCCACGCGGTATACATCTCCCATCCGAAGGAGGTAGCCGCTCTTATCGAGGAGGCGGCTCGCAGCACCTCGACAAATCGATAGCGGAAGCGTTTGCCGTGTACCACCAGAGATTTAGATCAACCGTGGAATAGGGCTCCACTGACGGACTTTTGATAAGTCGTCAATTTATGGCACAGGCCGAGTCGCTCACCGACCTAGGTCGCGGGTCTGGACCTAAGGGTCCCATGACTGTTGCTTGCTGTTCCCAATGGCGCTGAAAAGGGGCCATCCGCTACGAACTGTCTCAAAGAATAACGAGTTTTTGGTTCACTGTAAGGGCAGAGGTCGCGGCTGAAGCAAATCTTCTCGACGCTGCACCTGCCCATCGACTGTAAATGAGAGCACAGCTATGGGGGCGACAGGGCTGAGGGGGTCGCTTCAGGTATCCCCAAGGTGTCTCCAATCGTGCTCATCACCCTTCCGAAACTGGTCGGAATTGCCCAAACCATTCGAATGAGAGCGATGAGTGGTGGCCCGGGCAGGAGTCCAACCTGCGACCTTCGCGTTAGGAGTGCGCTGCTC
>CAZZYB010000156.1:0-5894 GCA_964658125.1 uncultured Acetobacteraceae bacterium
CTGGCGCTAAAAGTGTCGGTGGAAGAGGGTGCGGCGGCGGGGGCGGGGAAGCGGAAGCGCGCGATCCTGCCGCGGACGCTGGTGTTCGACGAGATCGACATTGGCATTGGGGGACGGGCGGCGGAGGCGGTGGGGCAGAAGCTGAAGGCGCTCTCGCGGGCCCAGCAGGTGATCTGCATTACGCATCTGCCGCAGATCGCGGCGTTCGCCGACCAGCACTTTCTGATCGAGAAATCGGAGAAGAGGGGACGGACGCAGACGGGCGTTCGGCTGATGCAGAGTAGCGAGCGGGTGGAGGAGATTGCGCGGATGCTGTCGGGGGCGAGCCTGACGGAAACGTCGCTGCGGCATGCGGAGCAGATGCTGGCTGGAAGCCGGAACTAGCGATGCAACGCGGCTGGCCGGTGGCCACTCTAAGCGGGTGAGTTAAAAGGAGAAATCATGGCCGATCCGAAGAAGTGCGCTCACGAAAACTGCACCTGCGTCTGCACCGATGGCAAGAAGTACTGTTCGCAGGTGTGCGAGGACGCGGCGGGAACCCAGACGCTTTCCTGTGACTGCCCCCATGCTGGCTGCCGCGGCAAATTGTAGGCGTTTGCCGGTGCCTGGAGCGGGTTGGGGTGGCTGCCGTTTTGCACCGAGAATGGTTCAAAGCGCAGACGAACCGCCTCTAAAACGGGTATACTGGATGAGTGAGTACCCTAGCAGTTGAACCCACCCATGTTAACCAGTCTGTAACCGGACCGGCGGCGAAGCGCGTCCTCCTGTTGAAGCCTCGCGGATTTTGTGCCGGCGTTGTTCGGGCGATCGATATTGTGCAGATTGCGCTCGATGCGTTTGGCGCTCCGATCTACGTTCGCAAGGAAATTGTTCATAACAGCTATGTGGTGAATGACCTCGCCCGCAAGGGTGCGATCTTCGTCAATGAGCTGGATGAAGTGCCTGAAGGTGCGCGGGTGATTTACTCGGCGCACGGGGTCTCGCCGGCGGTGCGGGAACGTGCCAAGGAGCGGGGTTTGAAGGTCGTGGATGCGACTTGCCCGCTGGTTACGAAGGTCCATGTGGAGGCGATCAAGTTTGCCAAGCAGGGGTATTCGCTGGTGCTGGTGGGACACCGCGATCATGAAGAAGTTGAGGGGACGCAGGGCGAGGCTCCGGATGTGACGCAGGTGGTTTCGACTGTGGAAGAAGTCGCCGCGCTGGTGGTTCCCGATCCGAACAAAGTCGCGTATTTGACGCAGACTACGCTTTCGCTGGATGAAGCGCGCTACATGATCGAGGCGCTGAAGAAGAAGTTCCCGAACATTGTTGGGCCGCATGCGCAGGACATTTGCTACGCCACTGAGAATCGCCAGACCGCGGTGAAGAATGTGGCGCATGGCGCGGATGTGGTGCTGGTGGTGGGCTCGCGGAACAGCTCGAATTCGAATCGGCTGGTTGAGGTTTCGCAGAATCTGGGCACGAATTCTTACCTGATCGACAAGGCTGAGGATATTCGTCCGGAGTGGATTGAGAGCGTCAGCACGGTCGCCATTACGGCGGGCGCGTCGGCTCCGGAAGTGCTGGTGCAGGATGTTGTGCGGTACCTGCAGGGTAAGGGTTACGGGTCCGTCGAAGAGATCGAAGTGATGCCTGAAAACGTGCGCTTTGGGCTCCCGCCAGAGATTATCAAGGCGATCGGTTCCACGCCCATAGCGCAGCCGACGGCTTAGGCTGATGTACGTCCACCGCCGCCAGTACGCGAGACGGCAGCAGAGAACATTGGTAGCCGCATGAGCGCATCTTCATCCAATCCGCCACAGAAACCGGGGGGCTTCAAGCCGACCGTTGCGCAGCCGCGCTTCGGGCGGATGGACCTGCCGATGGATCACGTGATTGCGGGCATCAAGCGTTCGTGCGACTGGCTGCTGGGGCAGCAGTCTGAAGAAGGCTACTGGTGTGGGGAACTCGAAGCGGATGTGATGCTCGAGGCCGATTACATCTACATGCATACGCTGCTGGGGACGGGCGATCGCGGGAAGATGAAGCGGGCGATCAATGAGATCCTGCGGCATCAGAACGACGATGGTGGGTGGAGCCTGTATCCCGGTGGGCCGTCGAATGTGAACTATGGCGTGAAGTGCTATCTGGCGCTGAAGTTGATGGGATGGACGGCAGACCAGCCGCAGATGGTGAAGGCTCGGGAGAACGTTCTGTCGCTGGGCGGCGTGATTGAGTGCAACACGTTTACGAAGATTTATCTTTGCGCGCTGGGGCAATACGACTACGACGCTGTGCCGGCTGTGCCGCCTGAGATCATCCTCTTTCCGAACTGGTTCTACTTTAATATTTACGAGATCAGCGCGTGGTCGCGCGCGATTCTGGTGCCGCTCTCGGTCATCTACGCGAAGAAGCCTTTCAAGAAAATTTTGCCGGAGCAGGGGATCGACGAGCTCTTTGTGGGTGGCCGCGCGAACTCCAACTTGCATTTGCGGTGGGACAAGCGGCACATTTTTTCTTGGCGAAACTTCTTCATGTTTACGGACCGGCTGGCGCATTGGGCGGAGAGGGTGCATATTCGTCCGCTGCGCAAGATGGCTCTGAAGAAGGCCGAGCGCTGGATGCTGGATCATTTCGAACGGTCGGACGGTTTGGGCGCGATTTATCCGGCGATGCTGAATGCGATTGTGGCGTTGTTTACGCTGGGCTATTCGCCGGATGATCCGCAGGTAATTCGCGCGATGGATGAGTTCGAGAAGCTGGGTATCGACAATCCTGAGGGTGAACCGGGCTATCCGACGCCGACTTTCCGCATGCAGCCCTGCTTCTCGCCGGTCTGGGATACGGCGCAGGTGCTTTCCACGCTGGGCGAGACGGGCATTGCGAAGAACGATCCGCGCCTGGTGAAGGCCGCGAATTGGTTGCTGAGCAAAGAGATTCGGTACCAGGGGGACTGGTCGCACAATGTGAAGTGCCCCGACGCTAGTTGCTGGTGCTTCTTCTTCAACAACGACCATCAACCCGACGTCGACGATACGGGCGAGGTGCTGCTGGCGCTGCGGGCGGTTGATAATCCGCAGGAACGCTATCAGCATGAAGTGACGCAGCGGGCAGTCGCGTGGGTTTTCGCGATGCAATGCAAGAACGGCGGTTGGGCGTCGTTCGACAAAGACAATACGAAGAAGATTTTTGAGTCGATTCCGTTTGCCGATCACAACGCGATGATCGATCCGCCGACCGTCGACATCACCGGGCGGATACTCGAGATGCTGGCCAGCTATGGGTACACGGAGCGCGACCCGCGGGTTGCGAAGGCTATGCAGTTCATCCTCAAGGAGCAGGAGCCGGACGGGTCATGGTTTGGCCGCTGGGGTGTGAACTACCTGTATGGCACGTTCCTGGTGCTGCGCGGTTTGCAGGCGATGGAGTATTCGTATCTCGAACCCAGTGTGCAGCAGGCCGCGGAGTGGATTCGCATGGTGCAGAACGCCGATGGCGGCTGGGGCGAGACCTGCGGGACCTATGACGATCCCGATAGGCGCGGGATTGGGCCGTCGACGCCGTCTCAGACTGCGTGGGCTCTGCTTGGATTGCTGGCAGCAAATGACACGCGCTCGGATTCGGTGGCCAAGGGTATTCGGTGGCTGATCAGCAAGCAGCATGAGGATGGTTCGTGGGATGAGCTAGCGGCGGGGCGCAAGGGTGAGTCTTACTACACAGGCACGGGGTTCCCGCGGGTGTTTTATCTGGGGTATCACTTGTACAAGCAGTACTTCCCGCTGCTGGCGCTGACAACCTATCGCAAGGCCATCGAGAAAGAACAGATGGAAGGCTGAACGCGAGTCGGATATCGGTTTGCGGGCATCAAATTTTGAGTTTTGGCATGAGAGTTTCGAGTTTTGTAAAAGGAGTAACTTCGGATGGCTGTTCCCATATCGCAAGCATGGACCGTAGCGAGCTACGTGATGAAGCAGAAGTTGACGGGGCGCAAGCGGTATCCGCTCGTCCTGATGCTCGAGCCGCTGTTTCGCTGCAACCTGGCGTGCGCCGGTTGCGGCAAGATCCAGTATCCGGCTCACATTTTGAAGGCGGAGCTTTCGCCTGAACAGGTGTTCAAAGCTGTCGAGGAATGTGGAACGCCGATGGTGGCCATTCCTGGCGGCGAGCCTTTGCTGCATCCGCAGATGCCCGAGATTGTCGCGGGCCTTGTGGCGCGCAAAAAGTATGTGTACATGTGCACGAACGCGCTGCTGTTGAAAGAGAAGCTGCACCTGTTCAAGCCGTCGAAGTATCTGTCGTTTTCGGTGCACGTTGACGGTGAGCGTGAGCATCATGACTTTGGCGTCTGCCGCGAGGGTGGGTACGACATTGCGATGGGTGGCATCAAGGCCGCTGTGGAGGCGGGCTTCCGTGTGACGACGAACACGACGCTGTTCGATGGCGCCGATCCGAATTCCGTGCGGCGGCACTTCGACCAGATGATGGATGCCGGTGTGGAGAGCATGATGGTCTCGCCCGGATATACGTACGACAAGGCTCCGGATCAGCAGCATTTCCTGGGTCGTGCGAAGTCGCGCAAGATGTTCCGCGCGATTTTGTCGAACCGGAAGAAGACCTGGGCCTTCA
Source organism: uncultured Acetobacteraceae bacterium (assembly GCA_964658125.1). Classification (GTDB taxonomy): domain Bacteria; phylum Acidobacteriota; class Terriglobia; order Terriglobales; family Acidobacteriaceae; genus Granulicella. The sequence goes on from CAZZYB010000156.1 coordinate 4,606, forward strand.
ACGCGTCGCCCATGTTCATGGAGTTCCTGATGGGCAAGAAGGAACTTACCTGCACGCCTTGGGGGATGCCGACGTACTCGATTTTCGGGTGGCAGAAGCCTTGCTACCTGCTGCAGGATGGATATGCGGATACATTCCAGGAGTTGATGGAGTCGGTAGAGTGGTCGAACTACGGAACCGAATCCGGCAACCCGCGCTGCGCGAATTGCATGGTGCATTCCGGTTATGAGGCGAGTGGCGTCAACTACACTTTCGGCTCCGTGAAAGGTTTACTGCAGACGGCGAAGGCGATCTTCTTCAGCAAGTATGAAGATCCGGGCGCGCAGGACCTGCTGAACAAGTGGGAGCCTGCAAACCACGGGGGGCTGGTACAGATCGGCGAAAAGCCCACGCCGGTGGTTGTGACGACTTCGGTGAACCAGAACATGACCAGCATGGCGGGAGATTAAGCATGTCGACTCTGCAGCAGGAGCATTTGAAGGTTGAGCAGTTGCAGCACGTGAGTCCCGATGAACTGGAGCACGCGGCGGGGCGCGAGCGCGAGAATCTTGAGGGGTCGATACCTTCTCTTGCGACGGACGCGGAGATCTGCGAGGCGCTGGAGAAGGCATTTGATTATCGCGGCGATATCACGGTGACTCGGAAGGATGGTTCGTCGGTCGAGGGGTATCTTTATGACCGGCGGACGGGGAAGACGCTGGTCGATTCAGTGATACGTTTGATGCCGACGCCGAGGCCGGGTCAGCCGCATGAGCGGGTCAATATTTCGTATGCGGATGTGGCGGCGTTGAAGTTCAGCGGACGCGATACGGCGGCGGGTAAGACCTTTGAGGCGTGGGTGAAGAAGTATTGGGAGAAGAAGGCGGCGGGGGAGAAGAATATTCAGATCGCGCCGGAGAAGCTAGACTAGTTCAGGAGATCACTCATGGCTGCGCATCATATTTTGACTGTCGGCGATGGTGTCATTGAAATTCCTGAAGACCTCCAGAAGTACCCTTGCTTTCAAAATGGGGCAAGGGTTGAACTTGTGCCGGTGGCGCCAGTTGAAACTGCTGGTGCCAAAGGTGACTGGAGGCGGCTTCGGGGCATGTTCAAAGACGCCAACGTCAACTTCAACGACAGTCTGGATAAAGATCGATTAGCCGAGCTCGCGGCGGACGAACGGATGTTGCGTGGCCGAACCGGGTAGGACTGATACGCACATTCTGGATAGCTGGCCGGTCATGGAGTGGCTTCAGGACCGCGAGCCCGCCACGCTACGCTTCGATGATTTATTGGAGCGCGCTTTG
>CAZZYB010000156.1:5904-8407 GCA_964658125.1 uncultured Acetobacteraceae bacterium
CGCTTTGCGCGGACAAGTTCGCCTGATCATGAGCCGGGTTAACTTTGGGGAGATCCTTTACTCGTGCTGGAAGCTTCCCAATGTGGATGCATCACGTTTGTTGGCCGACGTTGAGGCGCTGCCCATCGATATCATTTCGGTGGACGATGATCTGGTGATCGAGGCTGCGCGTCTGAAGGTGATTTGCAGTGCGTCTTATGCGGATTGCTTCGCCGCGGCGCTTGCGCTTCGATATGACTCGCCAGTTGTTACCGGGGATAAGGAGTTTCGTGGTCTGGCCCGGGTGCAACCGAAGCTCATGCTTAGCTGGGTCGCCGCATGAAGCTTTTCATTACAGGCGCGACGGGATTTGTGGGTTCGCATGTGGCGCGGTTGGCGGTGGAGGAGGGGGCTAGGATTCTTTGCCTTGCGCGGCCTACTTCGACGCTTTCTCATCTGCCGAAAGAAGCTACGGTGGTTGAGGGCGATCTGCGCCGGACGGACGGCTTTGCGTCTGCGTTGCGGGGTTGCGATGCGCTGATTCATGTGGCGGCGGATTATCGGCTTTGGGTGCCTGATCCGGCGGATATGTACAAGGCGAATGTTGAGGGCACGCGGGAGTTGTTGCGGCTGGCGCGGGAGGCTGGCGTGCCAAGGGTTGTGTATACGAGCAGCGTCGCGACGATGGGCTTCAAGAGGGATGGGACTGTTGTTGATGAAGAGACGCCGGTGAGTGAGGCGGATATGATCGGCCACTACAAGCGGTCGAAGTGGCTGGCGGAGCAGGAAGCGATTGCGGCTGCGCGCGGGGGGCAGCATGTGATGATTCTGAATCCGACGACGCCGATCGGGTCTCATGATGCGAAGCCGACACCTACGGGAAGGATCATCGTCGATTTCCTGAACAAGAACTTTCCAGCGTATGTGGATACGGGTCTGAACCTTGTGGATGTTCGTGAGATTGCGCGGGCGCACCTCCTTGCGCTTGAGCGTGGACGGCCGGGAGAACGGTACATTCTGGGTGGAGAGAACCTTACGCTGAAGCAGATACTTGATCGGCTGGGGGTAATTACGGGGTTGCCTTCTCCGAAGCACAGGGTGCCTCATGCTGTAGCGATGGCGTTTGCGTTCTTTGATGAAACGATCACGGGCAAGCTCCGCGGAAACGAGCCTCGCGCGACCGTCGAAGCTGTGCGGATGGGGACGAAGATGATGTTCGCGAATTCGGCGAAGGCACAGAGAGAGTTGGGTTTTGAGGTGAAGCCGGTTGATGAGGCGATGCGGGCGGCTGTTCAGTGGTTTGTGGCGAACGGATATGCGCCGCAGCCCCCGGCGGCCGCATAATGGGGCGGGTTGCGATCATAGCTGCCCTGCCACGCGAGGTCGCGTTGCTGGTGGGGACTTTGTCTGCGCATCGCGAGGGACAGCGGCGCGGCGTGTATGTGTGGACATCGGATGATGCGGTCGTGGTTGCGGCGGGCATGGGAGAAGATCGCGCTACGCTTGCAGTCCAGGCTGCGTCGGCGTTGGGGCCGATTGATGAGTTGATCTCGGTGGGGCTGGCCGGGGCTTGCGATCCGGAGTTGCGGGCCGGGACGGTGCTGGAGGCGACCGAAGTCATCGACGTGCGTACAGGCGAGCGCTACAACACGGCAGCTTCGGCTGGGAAGCGATGCACGCTGGTGACCGGGTCGTCGATTGCGAGTGTGAACGAGAAGGCGCGGCTGTTCGCGGCCTATGGCGCTGCCGCTGTGGATATGGAAGCGGCGACCGTGGCGAGGCTGGCCCTTGCGCATGGGATTCCGTTTCGCGCGATCAAGGCCATCTCAGATGATTACGGCTTCGAGCTGGAATCTCTGGGGAAGTTCAAAACCCGGCATGGACATTTTCATACGCGTGCTTTCGCATTGCACACGGCGGTTCGGCCGCACACGTGGCGTCGAACAATCCGCCTGGGACGGCATTCCAAGCAGGCGCTGGTTTCGTTGACAGCCGCCTTGAAAGAGCGATTGCATCCAAGAGCCTAGAGGTTGGGCTTATGGCATTTTTCGCGATGTTGGTGGCGGTTCTGGGCGGGGCAGCGAATCCGCTGCAGAGCGCAACGAATGCGGAGTTGAACAAGCGGCTCGACCAGCCGGTGTGGGCTTGCTTCGTCGTATATGCCTCGGGATTGATTGGGCTGACGCTTGTCCTGGCGGCAATGCGGCAGGCGTTTCCGGTGGGTCGGAGTGGGGACGTTCCGTGGTGGGCGTGGATGGGCGGGCTTGTGAGCCTGGGCTCTACGATGGCGGGTCTGACGATGGCGCAGAAGCTCGGGTCCGGTCTGTTTACGGCGGCGAATCTGACCGCGGCGATTCTAATGTCAGTCGCGCTGGATCACTTTGGGATGCTGGGAATGAAGCATCATTCCGCGTCGCCTGGACGATTGGCAGGGTGCGCGCTGCTGATTGCGGGTGTCTGGCTGGTTGCGAAATTTTAGGTGGCTTACTGCGATGCGCCACCGAAACGCAGATTCCCTTCGGGA